>JACRMT010000005.1 GCA_016214855.1 Nitrospirota bacterium
CCGAGCATTGAAGGGTTATGGGTTATTGCAGAATGTTTACGAAGAAAAACAGTTTGTCGACGGGATTATGAAATGCGAATCGAAGGTGCTTGAAAGGATGGCCGCCTGATGGCTTTTTACACACCTATTGACAAGACCTCAAATTTCTCCATTGAAACGCTTGCTCCTTAAGCATTTGTTTTAGGATTTTTTGCCTGGCTTCATCGATTCTTTTCTGCTTTTTGCCCTTAAACCACTCTATGGCAAAGTTCCCGATGAGGGTTAGAACGGAACCCACAATAGCCCCGATGAAACCGACAAGAGCAATCCAAAACTTTGTGTCATTAACAACCTTTGTAGCAATCAGAGACAATTCTTGCTCAGTCATTCATCTTCCCATGCTGCGCGCTGCATAGTTATTACTACACGGCCCAATATTTTTCGAATTCATGATGAACTATATCACATTAAATGCTCTGAAAACAGAAAACCAAAAAAAAGCCCCGAAATCAAAAGGCTGGAGTAGGACTGATTCGGATGAGAAGAGGTTCTAACATAAATTCTGGGGCACATAAACCTTTCTTGACAGGCATATAAATAACGCATACAATAAAAGCATATCAAGGAGGTGTATGATATGCGTGCGACATTAAACATACCAGATGACCTTGTTGCTGAAGTTCAGAAGCTTTCAGGAGAAAAATCCAAGACCAAGGCTATTGTGACTGCCATGGAAGAGTTTGTCAGGGATAAAAAGATCAAGAAACTGCTCTCCCTGAGAGGAAAGATACAGATCGAGGACGTTACAAAAGAGCTTGATGAGCTTGAGTTGAAGGAGATGGAAGATAATGATAAAAGATGGCGTAATAGTTGATACGTCTGTTCTGATTGATTTTTTGAAAAATACAGAGCCGAATGCCGGGGCAGTTGAAACTCTCATTACTGCAAAACGAGTTTTCACAACCGGAATAATTATGGCTGAGTTGTTGCAGGGGATCAAGTCTGCAAAAGAAGAGGGGTATGTTACCGAGCTTCTTGACGGCATTCCCGCAATCGAGGTGAACTCTGCCACCTGGGTCAACGCCGGCAAGCTGGCTTGTTCTCTGCGCCGCAAGGGGCTTACGCTACCTCTTACCGATGTTGCCATTGCTGCCGTCGCCATCGAACATAACCTCTCGGTCTTTACTCTCGACAAACACTTTGAGCAGATACCGGGAGTTCAGATTTATAACGCTTCATAGCCTTAATGCTGGTGGGGAGGTCTTGTAAGCTTAACGCATAGTTTGATAGTCGGATTCACAAAAATGTCTGAGACAATAAAAAGCTTTTGGAGGTTTGATTGATTCCGTCAAGAATACTTCTCGTAGAGGATAGTGAGATACAGGGAACGATTACCAGGAAGACCCTTGAAAAAACAGGCTATGAAGTAATTTGGGCCAAAGACGGTATCTCTGCGCTTAAGGCTGTCGTAACAGCTTCCCCGGATGTTGTGCTTCTGGACCTTAACCTCCCTGATATGAGCGGCACAGAGATCTGCCAATGGATGAAGCACAACAATAATGTAAAAGGCATCCCGATCATCATGCTCACTGAAAAAAGCTCGCTGGATGAAAAGATCTCCGGCATCGAGGCGGGCGCTGACGACTATCTTCCAAAACCATACAACGCTGCCGAACTCAATGCCAGGATATATGCCTCGCTGAGGACCAAGGCGCTTCAGGATGAGTTAAGACACAAAAATAAACAACTCAGCGAGCTCCTGGCAAAGGTGGAGGCCCTTTCCGTCACAGACCCTTTGACCGGGCTTTATAACCGAAGACAGATTGATTCCACGCTTGATACTGAATTTAAAAGGATGGCGAGACACGAATTTTCCGTTACATGTCTATTATTAGACATCGACCATTTCAAGTCAGTCAATGACAATTGTGGTCATGATGCTGGAGACTCGGTCCTTAGAGAGATTGCGCAAATACTCAGAAGCAGTATCAGGGAAGTAGATACCGCTGGGAGGTGGGGAGGCGAGGAGTTTGTTGTTATACTGCCTCATACGGACAAGCCTCAGGGAATGATAGTCGCAGAGAGAATATTGGGGAAGGTGTCTTCATATGTATTTGCCGACATCCCTAAGCGAAACATTACCGTAAGTATAGGTCTTGCTGTCTCAAGCTCCTTGATTGACACAACTGATAAAATAATTCATGCAGCCGATATGGCCCTTTACGCAGCAAAAAGGGAAGGCCGAAATAGGGTGAGGACCGATTTATAATGAGAAATTAAGGCATTTGACATATGCGCCAAAGAATAACAGTCTGAGCAAGACTGACCGGCAGTATAAAATACCCCAGTCATTACCTATATTGAGAAAATCGCTATGACGTGCTAATCTTTTAAATGTCGAAAAATAATATTCTCCTGCATAAAGTGTCAGCCGAGGTGAACTCCCCATGAAAAAGCGCATTATTTTCGCCGCCATCGGCCTGGCTATTCTCATTGTCATACTGGGAGGCATCAAGACCTTCCAGATCAGGGCTATGATCGACCAGGGCAAGAAGTTCGTCCCTCCGCCCGAGACCGTAACAACCGCGTCAGTAAAGTCTGAGACCTGGGATACTGCTCTGACCGCTATCGGCACGCTGAATGCCGTGCAGGGGGTTACCGTGGCTGCTGAACTGTCAGGTAAAGTGGTCAGGGTCGAGTTCGAGCCGGGCACCAGAGTGAAGAAGGGTGACATGCTGCTCCGCCAGGACACTACGTTCGAAGAAGCGCAGCTTCCGGGTGCGCTCGGCCAGGTAAATTTGTATGTCACAAATCTTGAAAGAGCGGATCAGCTGTTCACGAAGGGGCTCATCTCAAGGGCAGACCGCGATATGGCGGTCGCAAATGCAGAGCAGGCGCGGGCCCAGGCTGAGACCATCCGTGCCACTATAGGCAAGAAGACGATCCGTGCCCCGTTCAGCGGCCATATCGGTATCCGTCAGGTGAATCTGGGCCAGCTCCTCCGCGAGGGCGATCCGATCGCCACGCTGCAGTCACTTGATCCCCTGTATGTTGATTTTACGCTGCCGCAGCAGCAGGTCGCACAGATACGCCAGGGCCTGCCGGTGCGGGTTACCGGCGATGCACTGCCGGACGTGACGATCGAGGGCCGGATAACGACCATAAATCCGAAGATTGATGTTGAGACCCGCAGCATAAAGGTGCAGGCAACCGTCTCAAACCGCATGGATAAACTTCGACCCGGGATGTTCGTTAATCTGTCTGTCGGACTGCCTGCGCGTCAGAAGGTAATGACCATCCCTGCAACAGCAGTTATGTACGCTCCGTACAGCGACTCGGTCTTTGTGGTCGAGGAGAACAAGGATGGCAAGGGCGGCAGGACGCTACGCCAGCAGTTCGTTCGGCTTGGAGAAAAGCGCGGCGACTTTGCAGCGGTCACCAGCGGGCTCAAGGAAGGCGAGACCATCGTCAGCACCGGCGTTTTCAAGCTGCGCAACGGCCAGTCAGTGGTGGTTGACAACAAGCTCGCACCTGACTTTCAGCAGGCGCCCAAACCTGAGAACAACTGACCAGTGTCCTGTCAATGAATATCACTGATCTGTTTATCCGCCGCCCGGTCCTTGCCCTGGTGCTGAACCTTCTTATCATCATTGCAGGCCTTCAGGCGATCCGCACACTTAATGTCCGCCAGTATCCGCGCAGCGAAAACGCAGCGGTGACAGTTACTACAGTGTATATTGGTGCCAGTGCCGACCTCGTGCGCGGCTTTGTCACAACACCGTTGGAGCGGGCAATTGCTGCAGCAGATGGCATCGAGTATATGGAGTCGCAGAGCAGTCTCGGCCAGTCAATCATAAAAGTGAGGCTCAAGCTCAACTACGATGCAACCAAGGCCCTTGCAGAGATCAGTTCCAAGGTCGATCAGGTCCGACGCGACCTTCCCCCTGAGGCTGAGGTGCCGGTCATCAACATCGAGTCTGCAGACAGCCAGTTCGCCTCTGCATACCTCAGTTTCACCTCTGACATGCTCAAGCAGAACGAAATTACCGAATATCTGGTGCGTATTGTCCAGCCCCGTTTATCAGCGATCGAAGGTGTGCAGCGTGCAGATATCCTCGGCGCCCGTACTTTTGCAATGCGTATCTGGCTCAAGCCGGAGCGGATGGCAGCGCTGAACATCAGCCCGGCACAGGTGCGGCAGGCATTAGCGGTCAATAACTTCCTGTCAGCGCTCGGCCAGAGCAAGGGCTCGTTCATCCAGGTCAATATGACCGCTAACACCAACCTGAGCACAGTGGATGAGTTCAGGAACCTGGCAGTGCGGGAGCAGAATGGCAGCATCGTACGTCTGGGGGAGATCGCAGACGTACAGCTTGGGGCCGAGAACTATGATGCTGAAGTGCGTTTTTCAGGACAGGCCGCGGTCTTCATGGGCATCTGGCCTCTTCCCAATGCGAACTCCCTGGATGTTATCAAGCGTGTGCGGGCAGAGATGGATGCCATGCAGCGCGACCTGCCGAGCGGCATGAAGGCAGTTATTGCCTATGATGCAACCAACTATATAACGAACGCCATCCAGGAGGTGCTTAAGACCCTTGGCGACACGCTGCTGATCGTAGTGGTTGTCATCTTTCTCTTCCTCGGCTCTTTCCGGTCGGTCTTTATCCCGGTCATTGCGATCCCGATCTCCCTGATCGGCGCTGTCTTCCTGATGCAGTTCTTCGGCTTTACGGTCAATCTGCTTACGCTTCTGGCGGTGGTCCTGTCTGTCGGTCTGGTCGTTGACGACGCCATCGTGGTGGTCGAAAACGTGGAGCGCCATCTTGGCGAGGGCAGATCACCCCTTGATGCAGCCCTGATCGGAGCGCGTGAACTGGTCGGGCCGATCATCGCCATGACCATCACCCTGGCAGCGGTATATCTTCCGATCGGTCTGCAGGGCGGATTGACCGGTTCTCTTTTTCGTGAATTCGCCTTTACCCTGGCAGGTGCTGTCACCATCTCAGGGATCGTTGCCCTGACCCTGTCACCGCTCATGTCTGCCCGGCTGCTCAAGCCCGAAGTCAGCGAACACGGATTGGCAGGCCGCATCTCCCGCGGCTTTAACCGCCTCAAAAATGCGTACGGCAGGCGGCTTGACGCAACCCTGAACGCACGGCCTGCAGTGTATGCGGTCTGGATCGTTGTTTCGCTGCTGACCGTGCCGATGTTCATCATGTCTGCACGGGAGTTGGCCCCGACCGAAGACCAGGGGGTCATCTTCGGCATCCTGGACGCATCGGCCAATTCGACCCTGGACCAGAACAGCCGGTACGCAGCCGCAGTAAATGAGGCGTTCATGAGTGTGCCCGAGACCGACTTTACCTTTCAGATCACCTTTCCCAGTTCCGGGTTCGGCGGCATGGTCACCAGGCCGTGGGACAAACGTAAACGCAACGTCTTTCAGATCATGCCGGAAGTACAGCAGAAACTCCAGGCCATACCGGGTATTCAGATATTTCCGCTGACACCGCCTGCGCTCCCTGGCGGCGGCCAGTTCCCGGTCGAGTTTATCCTGGCATCGACTGCCGAAACCGGCCAGATCCTCGACTTTGCCCGTCAGTTGCAGATGAAGGCAATGCAGAGCAACATGTTCGCTTTTCCGCCGGTGATCGATGTGAAGATCGACCAGCCCCAATCCGAGTTCGTCATAGACCGCGATAAGGTGGCGGCACTCGGACTCAATCTGGCACAGATCGGCACAGACCTGGGCGGTATGGTCGGCGGCGGGTTTGTCAACCGGTTCGATATAGCCGGACGCAGCTATAAGGTCATACCGCAGATACAGCGCATCGGCCGCCTTAACCCTGAACAGCTCCAGAATATCCATGTCACCGGTCCCAATGGAAATCTGATCCCGCTCAGCACCATTGCCACGCTGCGGGATTCGGTCGTGCCGCGCTCGCTTAACCGTTTCCAGCAGCTCAATGCGGTGAAGATCAGCGGTGTAGCGATCCGGCCTTTGGACGAGGCCCTGCGCTTTCTGGAGGATGAGTCAGCCAGGATACTGCCGAAGGGATATGTGCTCGACTACACCGGCGAGTCGCGCCAGCTGCGCACTGAGGGGAACAAATTCCTGTCTGCCTTCGGACTGGCCGTCATCCTCATATTCCTGGTGCTGGCTGCCCAGTTCAACAGCTTCCGCGACCCCTTTGTGATCCTGGCAGGTTCTGTGCCGCTCGCCATGTTCGGCGCCCTGATCTTCACCTTCCTGAAGATACCTGACCCGAACACCCCTTTCTGGACCCACGGCTGGACAACAACGCTCAATATCTACTCGCAGGTCGGACTGGTCACCCTGGTCGGACTGGTATCAAAGAACGGCATACTGATCGTGCAGTTTGCCAATCAGCTTCAGCTGAAGGGACACACCAAACTTGAGGCAGTGCGTGAGGCATCCATGACCCGTCTGCGGCCGATCCTTATGACCACTGCAGCTACTATTGCCGGTCATTTTCCTCTGACACTGGTCACGGGGGCAGGTGCTGCTGCCCGTAACTCGATCGGTCTGGTGCTGGTGGGCGGCATGTTTGTCGGCACGCTCTTCACCCTCTTTGTTGTCCCCTCGATCTATATGCTGATAGCGCGTGACCACAGCAAAGACCTCAAGTCAGAAACAGTCATATCTGCAGCTCCTTAACAACCCTGCTTTGTTTCCCTCAAGTTCATTTTTCTCATCTGCCTCAGGTATCATAAAGAACCATGAATATTCAGAAGATCGTTAAAGATTTCAGGAAGAGAAAGATCCTGGTCATCGGCGACATTATCCTTGACCATTACATCCTGGGCAGAGTGAACAGGATATCTCCTGAGGCGCCGGTGCCGGTTGTAGAGGTAACAAAGGAGAATTTACTTCTTGGCGGCGCTGCGAACGTTGCGAACAATATTGTTTCGTTGGGCGCACATGCTGCAGTGATCGGCATCAATGGAGATGATATCGCAGGAGAGGCGCTGAAGAGCATCCTGCTCCAGAAGGGTGTTGACTGCGCCGGTCTTTTTACTGAGAATAGGCCGACAACGGTCAAGACACGCGTCATAGCCCATAACCAGCAGGTGGTCAGGTTCGATCGCGAGGACAGCAAGTATGTGGACGGCAGGATATTGAAAGGCATCCTGTCTCATATCCACAGCATTGTCAATGACTTTGACGCGGTGATCATATCTGACTATAAAAAGGGCATGATTACGGCAGATCTGGTCAGGGGCATCCTGAAAAAGACAAAACCGAAGAATATATTCGTTGCGGTCGACCCCAAGGTCGGCCATTTTGATTTTTATAAGGGCGTGTCGCTCATTACGCCGAATCTCATGGAGGCTGCGCTCGGCGCAGGCATGGAGATTACTGACGACAGATCGCTGAACAAGGCAGGCCAGGCCCTTCTGAAGAAGCTGTCGCTCAGAGCTGCGCTTATTACAAGAGGCGAACAGGGCATGAGCCTTTTTGAAAAGAAGAAGGTTACCCACATCCCGACCGTTGCGCGGAAGGTCTATGACGTTACCGGCGCAGGCGACACGGTCATATCTGCGTTCACTCTTGCCACTGCATCAGGCGCAAGCCTTGAAGATTCTGCGGTGATCGCCAATCATGCAGCAGGCATTGTTGTCGGTGAGGTCGGCACTGCCGTTGCCACCCCTGAACAACTTTTAGCAGTAATGGGTAATGGGTAATGGGTAATGGGTTAAAAAAAAATGGCAAGTCTGTTACGCATCACCCATCACTCATTACGCATCACCCCTCACGTCCTGTAAAAGCCATTGCCCTGTACTCAGGCGGTCTTGACAGTACGCTCGCGATCCTGGCGGTAATGAAGCAGGGGGTCGAGGTGAAGGCTGTTACTTTTTTGAACCATTTCGGCTGCGACATTACCGACAAGTCGTCCTGCTCTAAAAATCCCTTTGCTGCAGCGCAGCAGTTCGGGTTTGAGGTGAAGCTCTGCCATCTTTCCGACAAGTTTATCGATATTGTAAAAAATCCGAAGTTCGGCCATGGCAAGAACATGAACCCCTGCATGGACTGCAGGATATTGATGCTCAGGGAAGCCAAAGAGTTCATGGATATGGTCAACGCGGACTTTATCATCACCGGTGAGGTGCTGGGACAGAGGCCCATGAGCCAGCGCAGGGATGCCCTTGATATCATAGACAGGGAGACAGGCCTGCGCGGCCGTATCCTGAGGCCGCTTACCGCAAAACTGCTGAAGCCTACCATTGCCGAACAGGAGGGGCTTGTGAACCGCGAGCTGCTCTACGGCTTCGGCGGCCGCACGAGAAAACCCCAGATGGCGCTTGCTGCTGAATTCGGTCTGGTTGATTATCCTTTGCCTGCGAGCGGCTGCCTTCTGACAGAGCCGAACTATTCTTATCGTCTGAGCGAATCGCTCGCCCATGACAGGGATCCGTCTCTTGACGACCTGAACCTGCTTCGTGTTGGCAGACATTTCAGATTATCAGATACCTGCAAGGTAATTGTAGGAAGGGATGAAGGGGAGAACAACGCCATTCTTCTGATCCTTGGAGAAAAGGGTACCTTCCTGAAGGCACAGGACCATGCCAGTCCGATTACGGTGATCAGGGGAGAGGCAGACGATGAGATGATCGGAATAGCAGCATCCTTATGTGCACGCTATTCAGATGGCAAACATCTTTCTGAGGTTAAGGTGAAGATATGGAACGGAGACGATGTCCGGTATCTCATGGTGCCGCCTGCTGACCAGGCCACGATAGATCAATACAAGATAGAACGCAAAGACAAGAGTAAGGTGCCGCAGAAGGCGTAAGTTATTTGAAGCATATCTTTGCATGAATGCGAGGTTATGCTTCAATGGATTTGGGAATCTTTAACTGCGTTGCCTTCTTTCGGACATTCACAGGTGCACTTGCTTTCTGTAAGTCTACGCCTCTTGAAATCACTCAACGATGCGCATTTTACCTCCAAACTAACACGTATCAGGCTTTTAAGCTATCGCGCCTTTCCAAATGAAACATGTTTAATGACATGGTGCAAATGGCACCGACAAAGTGTGAAAGTGGATGAGGGAAATCTGTATACTTCCAATTGCAGCGAGAACCAGATAAAAACTATACTACGCTGCCCTCTCTGAATACTCGCTGCAATTAATGCACAGGATCTGATTGGATAACGGTGCCATTATCCCCCACGGCCACAAAGGTGCCATTGCAATAGGTCACCCCATCCAAGGTCACCCCATTCAAAAAACCAGTTGAACCATTTGTGCCCAAGTCTCTGGACGTCCACGTTACTCCGTCAGGGGAGGTGTAGATCGGACTTAAAAAGCTGGAGGCATCACGTCCCACTGCCACAAAAGTGCCACTACCATATGTTACTCCCCTAAAATAATTAGTTGAACCAGTTGTGCCCAAATTTCTGGGTGTCCACGTTATTCCGTCAGGGGAGGTGAGGAAAGGGCTTGCGAGACTAGAGCTAGAAGAACCCACGGCCACAAAGGTGCCATTGCCATAGGCAATACTCAACAAAGAATCTTGTGCCATTCCCCCGGTTCTGGGTATCCACGCTACTGCGTCGGTGGAGGTGAGGATAATCGGCCTTATAACGTTAGAGATATCATACCCCACGGCAACAAAGGTGCCGTTGCCATAGGTTACCCCAGTCAAGACACCAGCGGCACCAGTTGTTCCGGAGTTACTGGATGTCCACGTTACTCCGTCAGAGGAGGTGAGGACGGTGCCAGAATCCCCCACTGCGACAAAGGTGCCGTTGCCATAAGTCACCCCCTTCAGGATAACAGTTGTTCCGGAGTTACTGGATATCCACGCTACTCCGTCAGAGGAGGTGAGGACGGTGCCAGAATCCCCCACTGCGACAAAGGTGCCGTTGCCATAAGTCACCCCCTTCAAGATAACAGTTGTTCCCGAGTTCCTGGATATCAAAGTTATTCCATCAGAGGAGGTGAGGATGGTGTTCCCCACGGCCACAAAGATGCCGTTGCCACAGGCAACACTCAACAAAAAATCAGTCCTTCCCACGGTTCTGGATGTCCATATCACTCCATCAGGGGAGGTGAAGATCGTGCCATGATCCTCCACGGCGACAAAGATGCCGTTGCCATAGGCCACACTCACCGAAGCACTAAAATCAATATGCGAGTCTCCGGATGTCCACGTTACTCCGTCAGGAGAGGTGAGGATGGTGCCATCTTCGCCCACTGCAATAAAGATACTGTTTCCAAAGGTCACCCCCTTTAAAAAACGAGTTCTTGAGCCACTGGACGTCCACGTGACGCCATCACGGGAGGTGAAGATGGTGCCAGAAGTCGTCACAGGGACCCTATGCCCCCCCACTGCGACAAAGGTGCCGTTACCATAGGCCACACTCACCAAGAAATCCGTTGTTCCAGAGTTACTGGATGTCCACGTTACACCATCAGGGGAGGTGAGCATGGTGAAATTACCACCGAATCTCTCCGCCTGTCCTCCCGCCCCCACCGCGACAAAGGTGCCGTTGCCATAAGTCACCCCATTCAGGATAGCAGTTGTTCCGGAGTTACTGGATGTCCACGTAATTCCATCAGGGGAGGTGAGGATGGTGCCGACAGACCCCACTGCGACAAAGATGCCGTTGCCATAAGTCACCCCATTCAAGATAACAGTTGTTCCGGAGTTCCTGGATATCCACGTAATTCCATCAGGGGAGGTGAGGATGGTGCCGACAGACCCCACGGCGACAAAGGTGCCATTGCCATAGGTTACACTCACCAAAATATCCGTCGTTTTCGAGTTTCTGGATGTCCACGCTACTCCATCAGGGGAGGTGAGGATGGTGCCGACAGACCCCACTGCGACAAAGATGCCGTTGCCATAGGTTACCCCGACAAGGGAATTGCCTTGCGGTAAAGGATATCGCCAGTGCCATGAGTCGAGTGGTGAGGCAAGTGAAGGTGGAGCGACTGGTGGAGGTGGAGTGACTGACTCACTGCTTCCGCCACCCCCGCAACTTGCCATAAGAAGAGAAAAGCAGAGCATAAATACTGTAGTGGAAAAAAATAATAAATCCCGTTTCTGTAACATTTGTCCCCCAAGTGCCTCATTATAGCACACGGATCTTTTCAACGAAACAATAGTTGTTGCCAATTATCGCACATAGTAGGCACCATTTTATCGCTTCTTGACACCTCTTTTATGTCTGCCTGATAAAATTTGCTGCCAAGTAAAATAATGTTGCCCGATCACGCTGGTTGGTATACAATACCAACCATGAAGGCACGTCTTATCCTGCACACAAAGGAAATGAAAGATGACGAGATCGTAGAGATCAAACTCTGGCAGGTGCCAGTAACGCCGGATAAACCAAATGGGGTGAAGATATCACTTATATATGTGAAGGCCGGGAAACGACTTGTCTGTTATGACAATGCAGAGGGCAAGGGGTATCATCGGCATTTTCTCGAGGCAGAGTCGCCGTATAGGTTTCACGATATCTGGAAATTGCTGAATGATTTCAAGAAAGACGTTACACGGATAAGAGGAAGGAGATGGGACGATGAAAGTTAAAACGATACATATTGAGGTGAAGAGTCTGGACAGCGCATTAAAGGAGGCCGGTGAGGTCTTTGAAAAGATTGCACAGGGCAAGGTCGTGAAGAAAAAAGATGCCATTTATTTCAGCAATCTCAAAGAGATGCGGCGGGCGCTTACGGAGAAAAGGCTGGAACTGCTCCATATCGTGAAGAAGCAAAAACCGTCTTCGGTGTATGAACTGTCAAAGATGCTGCACCGCGATCTCAAGAATGTGCTCCAGGATGTCGAATATCTGCGTGAGCTCGGAGTCCTTGAGGTGGAAGAGACGAATGACAGGAAAATCCCCAAGGTGGAGTATGACAAGATAGCACTTGAAGTGGCGGTTTAGCTTTAATAGGTTCGGAAATCCTTAACTGCGTGTTACGTTCTTTCGGACATTCACAGTTGCACTTGTTTCTTAGCACAATAATTTAATGAAAAAAAGCTTTAATGTGATTGTTAAGAACTTGCAGGGCATCGCTTTTCCAGCATACTGCATTGTATGCGGACGACCGCATAATAATCAGCATGGCACGATAGAAGTTACTCCGCGTGGTGCCTACTGGCATCATCTTATCTCTTCTATTGACGACATATCCTCAAAGAGACATGTGATATCTGTGCCTGGACATCCTAAATGTTTGAGATCGGTGCGACAGTCTTTTTGGATCCGCTGGCTTTTCATAATTTCGATTATTATTCCTACTACTATTTACGGTGCAGCAAAAGATTGGAGTAGATTTCACATATTAGGAATCGATTTGATAATCGCGTCGCCCTTTATTGTCTGGCATCTCGCAAATCCTCTGCCGATCGAATACACTCATATGAGCGGCAAATATATTTTTTCATTTACAGATAGATATTATGCTGAGCGTTTTGCCACATTAAATAACTCGAAAATCGAGGAGCGACGCTAACGACTCAATCAACCCGACGCGGATTAAATGGAGAAAATTCTTTTAGAGTCTTATCGGTACGTTTCGTTCCCTGAGGTATTCCTTTGCTTCGTGTACCGAGTATTCCCTGAAGTGAAAGATCGAGGCTGCGAGTGCTGCATCTGCCTTCCCTGCAGTAAGACCCTCATAAATATGTTCAAGGTTGCCGACGCCGCCTGAGGCGATCACCGGTATCGAGACCGCCTCGGAAATGGTCCGGGTCAGCTCGATATCATACCCGTCTTTTGTGCCGTCCTTGTCCATGGAGGTGAGCATGAATTCTCCTGCGCCAAGCTCTTCCATCTTCTTCGCCCATTTCACAGCATTGATCAGCTTCATCTGACGGCCGCCATGGGTCGAGATCGCCCAGGATAATGTCTGGTCGCTTTCTTTCAAATCCCCCCAACCCCCCTTTTCTAAAGTGGGGCTTTCTGAAGTTCCCCTCTTTGACAAAGAGGGGCGAGGGGAGATTTTTCCAGTGATATCGAGGATGACATCTTTCAGCGATGCATCATTAAACCAGTCTTCACCGGTTGCCTTGGCCATATTGTCAGCGACCCTTTTTGCATCGATCGCAACGACAATGCACTGGCTGCCGAACTTCTCTGCAGCGCGGCTGATGAAATGCGGGTCTTTCACTGCGGTCGTGTTGATAGAAACCTTGTCACAGCCTGAATTGAGCAGGTTGCGTATGTCCTCAATGGTCTTGATCCCGCCGCCGACTGTCAGAGGCATGAATACGTCCTCAGCGGTCTTTTCGACAATATCAAGGATGATCTTCCTTTTTTCGTGGGAAGCGGTTATGTCGAGGAATATGAGTTCGTCAGCGCCCTGTTCGTCATAGAACTTTGCGTTTTCGACCGGGTCTCCGGCATCACGCAAGTTGACGAAGCTCACGCCCTTGACCACGCGGCCGTCCTTGACATCGAGACAGGGGATGATGCGTTTAGCTAACATGGGAGAGACCGTAATGGGTGATGAGTAATGAGTGATGGGTGAAAGGTGAAATGAAAAATGGCAAAATAAAATGCATGATCTTTTGCGGATAATTGGTCATTGCGTATTTTGTTCCGTCAGTTTTATTGCTTCTTTAAGGTCGAGGGAACCGGCATAGATTGCCTTTCCGGTGATAGCGCCCCAGAGGTTCGGGATCTTCAGAAGGTTGCGAATGTCATCTATATTTGCGATGCCTCCTGATGCAATGACCGGGATAGTTACGGTCCTTGCCATCTCTTCCTGTGCCTGGATATTCGGACCTGTGAGCATGCCGTCGCGGGCGATGTCAGTATAAATAATGCCTCCCACGCCGACGGTCTCGACCCGCTTTGCCAACTCGATCGCATCAATGCTGCTCACCTCTTCCCACCCCTTCACCGCCACCTTGCCGTCCTTGGCATCAATACCGATGAAGATCTTGCCGGGAAACTGTTTGCATGCCTCCATGAAGAAGGAGGGGTCTTCTATGGCTGATGTGCCTATGATCACCCGGTTGATGCCGGCCGAAATAAGCCGGTCTACAGTAACAATATCCCTGATGCCGCCGCCGACCTCGATGATCATTTTGACACTCTTTCTGATCTCCATGATCTTGCTGAGGTTCTGCTGGCTGCCGGTAAAAGCGCCGTCAAGGTCTACGACATGGAGTACTTTTGCACCCATGGCCTCCCATTTTTTTGCCGTGCCTGCGGCATCGCGGGAATAGACCGTGACAGCCTCTTTCCGCCCCTGTTCGAGCCTTACGCAGACGCCGTCCTTCAAATCTATTGCAGGAATAATAAGCATGTATTACTATACCAAAAACCTTTTTTAAATTATAGTGTTAACCAATCCATGGATACCATGAAGAGAAAATCAGAATATACAGCGGCAGGGATGCCGTTTTCCCGGAACAGTGCTGCGGCAGGTATAGTTCTGGCTGCCGGTGTTCTCTGCCTGATACTGTTGCTGCCTGCTGTTTCGCCGGCTTTTACCGTTCCCGAAAAGCTCATCTTTGATCTCAGCTGGACGGGCGTGAAGGCAGGGACTGCCGTACTTGAGGCAGTGGATGAAAAAGAGACGATACGACTGATCTCTACCGCAAACTCTGCTGCGTGGGTCTCGGTATTCTACACGGTTGACGACAGGGTGGACTCGGTGCTCGCCAAGGGCAAGTCCCAGGTATTCATCGGACAGACCAGGAACTTCAGGCTGAAGATCAGGGAGGGTAAGCACAGAAGAGACAAGGAGATCGTTTTCGACCATAGTAGGCATACAGCCCTGTACATCGATCATCTTGATAAGGACAGAGAACGGAAAGAGCAGACTGTTCACGAAAATGTATTTGACCCTCTGTCGGTCCTCTACTATGTGAGGACCCTGAAGCTTGAGGTCGGAAAACCGGCCTATGTGGATATCTTTGACAGCAGTAAACTCTGGAATGTCGAGGTCCAGGTGCTCAGAAAGGAAAAGATCAGCACGATCCTCGGCGAAGTGGAGACTATAGTCATCAAGCCCCTGATGAGATCAGAAGGCATCTTCAACCGCAAGGGAGAGATGCTTATCTGGCTGACCGACGACCAGAAGAGGATCCCGGTCAAAATGCAGACCAAGGTCGCTGTCGGGTCCATTACAGCCACACTGGCCGGAGGGCGTTATTGATCGGTTTGTGGTAAGAGCAGTTCTGAATTCTCTGCATAGAAAGTTTGACGTGAGGGCGATGGCCCGCCGCTGACCATAGGGAGATATTTTTTGTCGGAAGATTATAAAAAAATTGTTCAGCTCGTAAAACCGTATTGGCGCAGGGTTGCCCTTGCCGGGATAATCAGCGTCATAGTATCGGGACTCAACGCATCTCTTGCCTGGCTGGTAAAGCCTATGATGGATGATATCCTGATCAAAAAGAACACGACGCTGCTCTGGCTGCTCCCTGCGGCAATATTCCTTATCTTTGTGCTGAGAGGGATGTTCCTTTTTTTTCACGAATATCTCATGAAATCTGCGGCACAGAAGATGGTAATGAACCTCAGAAATACCCTGTATGCTCATATCCTGGACCTGCCGATAGGGTATTTCGGCAAAACGTCGAGCGGAGAACTTATCTCAAGGACAATAAACGATACCTCTATCCTGCAGGGAGTCATATCGCTTACGGTCAAGGACCTGTTCATCGAGAGCACCACGGTGATCGCGCTTTCCGCTGTCGCTTTCTGGCGGAGATGGGACCTGACGCTCATTGCGCTCCTGGTCCTGCCGTCCGCTTTTTATATCGTTGGGCGGCTGGGGAAAAGAATAAAACTTATCAGCCGGCGCACCCAGGAAAAAATATCTATTATTACGGCATTCCTGAACGAGAGTTTTTCAGGCATCAAGATCATAAAGGCGTTTTCCCGTCAGTCTGATGATCAGGAGCGCTTCGAACGTATAAACAAGGATTTCTACCGGGAAAACATGCGCGCGACCAGGGTCTCTGAATTTGCTGCCCTGATCATGGAAGCGGTTGGCGGGATAGGGATCGGGTTTGTCATCTGGTATGGCGGCAGACTTATTACCGGCAATGTCATTACGATCGGGGACTTCACCTCATTCCTGACCGCTATTTTTCTGGTCTATACGCCCGCAAAGAGACTTGCCAAGGTCAGCGTAGGCATACAGCAGACGCGCGGTCCGCTGGAAAGGATATATTCTTTGCTGGCGGAGAAAAAGGAACCGGAAGGCTTTGTTGAACTGAAGCCGATCTCAAAAGAGATCGAGTTCAGAGGGGTTTCTTTTCAATACCCTTCAGCCAAACAGGAGGCGCTGCGGCATATAGACCTGCATATAAAAAAGGGCGACGTGCTTGCCATAGTCGGAAAGAGTGGCGGCGGCAAGACCACTCTTATTAATCTGCTGCCCCGGTTTTACGTGCCGACAGAAGGAGCTATTTTTATTGACGGCACGGATATATCTTCTGCCACGCTTCATTCATTGAGGAGCCAGTTCGGCATCGTAAGTCAGGAAGTGATACTTTTTGATGACACTATTTTTGCCAATATAGCATATGGAAAACCCGGTGCAGTCATGGCAGAGGTGATAGCCGCGTCAAAGGCTGCTTATGCGCATGACTTTATTATGGAGCTTCCTCAGGGGTACGATACCATGATCGGTGAAAGGGGGGTGAGGCTTTCCGGAGGGCAGCGCCAGAGACTCTCGATCGCCCGGGCCATACTCAGTAACCCGCCTGTTCTCATACTCGATGAAGCGACCTCGTCCCTTGACACCTCGTCGGAGATGATGGTGCAGAAGGCTCTTGAGAATCTCATGGAGAACAGGACGACCTTTGTGATCGCACACCGGCTTTCCACCGTGAAAAGAGCGGACAGGATAATTGTTCTGGACAAGGGCATGATCGTCGAGTCCGGGACCCATCAGGAGCTCTTTGAACAGAACGGGATATACCGGGACCTGTATGACCTCCAGTTCAGCCGATAGCGGTTGGGTACAAAGAAAAACGGGCTGGGAAATGCCGGACAGGAGCAGACAGGTCAGAGAACAGAGCTGCTGTTTTCAGTGAGGCGCTTCTGCTGAAAGGCACCCGTCGACTATCTTGCCTAACTGTCCGTCGAACTCAAGATGTCTTACTGATCCTCTGATCTCTGCCTTTGACAGGTGTTTCTGCATGGCAGTACTCATGGCTTCAGCAACAGACCCGATCTTCTTCAGATCTTTGATCACTGTGCCCGCTCCCTTTTGAATGACCTCGGAACAGCCGTTTGCATTGCTGGTCACGGTATAGAGCCCCATTGCCAATGCCTCCAGAGAGGCGTTGGAGAACGGATCGTAGATGGTCGGCAGGACAAAGGCGTCGGCTGACTGAAAATAGGGAATGACATTCTTTTGCGGTCCGCAGAAATTGACCCTTGCTGAAAGTCCAAGCCTGTTCGCCAGCCTTCGGTACCGCTGCTCATGTTTGTCTTTTCCCACGATGATCAGCCCTGTCTTCTCAGGGAGCATTGTCAGTGCTTCTATCGCCTTTGCGACTCCCTTCCGCTCATACCCGCTCCCCACATGAAGGAAGTAAAACATATCGTCGCGCAGCGAGAGCTCTCTGCGCAGCGTATCCCTTTCTCCGAGCGCCTGCTCGAAGACCCCGGAGAACTCAGCCCATTCCACCCCATTGTGTACAACGGTGATTTTTCCGGCTGCGGCAGGATAATACCTGAGCATATCGTCGCGCACAAGAAATGAGTTGCAAAAGATCCTTTTCAGGGTATCTGAAACAAAAGCTTTCTTTTCCATCCGGAGCATCATCCGGTGAAAGGGGTTGATGCGAAAGCTGAGGCACCTGAGGGGGGAGGTTTCAGCGCATCTTCTGTCGAGCCATCCCGCATGGCAGCCACCCCCGGCACGAAGGTGTGTCTGATAATCCGTACGGTCCATGCCGAGCACACAATCGTATCCGGTGGTTTTAAAGTGCCTGTTGGCCGAGGCGTTGAACGAAAGAAGCCTGAGCAGGTTATTGTGTTTAAACTGTTTCAACGTCACCCAGTTGACATTCGAGGAGGTCATCTCCCATCGTGCAGGTTCTGCGGTGACAACATCGACAGTAACATCTCTCTGCACAAAGGCATTGATCAGGCGCGTGGTATATTTCTCCCCGCCGCCAAATGGGGTATAGTTACTTTTGATTATTGCAACCCGCACAGGGTGTTCACCAGACAGGACTGAATATGATATTTCGGCCCGTGCTTTTTAGTATAATAACGCATGCGTAAGCGTAACATTTTCCTTCCTCTAAGAACAGAAAAATGAAAAAGCATCGTATCTCTCCGCTGTTCTTTTTCTCCCTGTTCCCTGTTGTGGCGGCTAACACGGTCCTCTCAATGGGTATCTCTTACCCGCTGTTCGCCTTTGGGGCGAAGAACAGCACTCTGTTTGGGCTGGCGGCCGGCCTTGTATCATTTGCAGGTCACTATTTCCTGCTCAATCTTGCTGCCGGAATGATCATACTGCTGCTGACCAGCTTCCTCCCCCGGAAGATAATGCTTGCTCTCAGGATAGTGCTCTTTGCCCTCTTGCAGACACTCCTTCTCGTGGATACGAAACTTTATTCCATCTTTCGCTACCATGCAAATTCACTTGTACTCAATGTGATCACTACTGAAGGGGTAAGGGATTCCGTGGTGCTTGGAAGCGGTACGATAGCAATGCTTGTTCTCTGGATCGCGGTGATCCTATCTGCGGAGTTCATCACGAACGTATATGTCGCAGGGTACTACAGAACCATGGCTCCGGTCATGCTTGCCCGGGCGATAAGGATCTCACGGGCGGCCTTTATTGTCGGTCTGCTGTTCGTTGCGGCTGATAAGGGGCTTTATGCCTATGGTGACCTTTACAACATAACCGGCATTACCGGCAACGCCAAGCTTTACCCCTTGTATCAGCCCCTGACCATAAGGAAATTTGCCTCCAGGGTCCTTCATATGCAGGTCAACCGGGAGGAAGGGTTTGCGTTTTCACCCTCTGCCACATCCCTGAATTATCCCCGGAAGCAGCCTGTCTTTGATCCGGGCAGCGGCCATAAGTACAATATTGTCATTATTGTACTCGACGGTCTCCGCTTCGATATGCTTGATGCAGGGGTCATGCCCAACCTCTCTGCTTTCGCAAATGAGAACATCGTATATGCCGAACACTACAGCGGAGGGAACGGCACGCGGTTCGGCATGTTTTCGCTGCTGTACGGGATCCATGGGTCATACTGGCACACGTTCCTTGCCCAGCGCAGGTCCCCGGTACTCCTGGATACCCTGCAGGACAGGGGATATGATTTCACCATCCTCTCGAGCACACGACTGTCATTCCCTGAATTCAGAAAGACCGCTTTTATCAGGATCCCCGACCATATAAAGGATACCTATAAGGCTGAGACCGCCATACCGGAACGTGATGAGCTGTTGACAAGGGACTTTGAGGATTATCTCGGGTCCAGGGATCTTCAGCGGCCGTTCTTCGCCTTCCTTTACTATAATTCCTCCCATGAGCCGTTTGTCTTTCCGGATGAATTCACAAGGTTCAGTCCGGTCATCAGGGGAGAGATAAACTATTTCAGTGATATGGAGAGGTCAAAGGTCCCGCTGCTCAGGAACATGTACAAAAACGCTGTCTTCTATGAGGATCATCTCCTGGGGAAGGTCATCAGGTCTTTGAAAGAGAAACGCCTGCTGGACAATACGATCGTCGTTGTTACCGGCGATCATGGAGAGGAGTTCTTCGAAAACGGCTTTTGGGGACATACGTCATCTTTTGATGACTACCAGCTGAAGACAGCCTTTGTCATGCATTACCCGGGTATCGGCCGCCGTACCGTTCAGAGGATCACCTCACATCATGATCTGGTGCCGACACTGATGGAGTCCCTTGGATGCGTCTCTCCTCCCGGGGAATACTCCCACGGATTTTCTCTTCTGCGGGATGAAAGCCATGCCTATATCACGGCGGCAAATTGGGATACTGCTGTCATGATCGACAAAGAGGTCAAGATCGTCTACTCGACCGAGATGTACAATATGGGTTCCTTTACCGTGCATGCCAAGGGGGACTATGCAGTTGTCAGCGCCCCGGCTGAGCTGCTGAGGCAAAAGAATGCCCAGCTGCTTGATGTCCTGGTGAGGATGTCGGAATTTTACAAAAAAATGTAGGGGGCAGACCCGGGGCAGAGGGTTATTCCCTTATTTACCCGGCATGCTGAGCAGCAGGTCTGCAAGGTTCTTGCCGATCACTTCGACAGAATAATGTGTTTCTGCTTTTATCCTGGCATTTCTCCCCAATTCGATCCTTTGCTCTTTGTTTTCCAGTAAAGACCGTATGGCGTCATGGAAACCTTCCGGAGCCGGTACTACAAGCCCCTCCTTGCCATGCCCGACGACGTCCCTGTTGATGCCGACATCCGAGACAACCGGCGGCACCCCTGCCGCCATATACTGCAGCGCCTTGTAAGCACACTTGCCTTCGCTCCACTTATTCAGGGGAAGCGGCATGACGCCGATGTCAAAAAGGGAGATCTCTTTTTCCTGCGTTTCAAGATCCCAGGGCACGAAGTCGACCTGCACGCCCGGGATCTGCACGGTATCACTGCAGATCACTCTCAGCCGAAACCTGCAGCTGCAGGCCAGTCTTTGAAATGTTTCTGACAGCATTGCCAGATGGCGAAGGTTCCCTTTCCCGCCTACCCAGCCGATAACGATATCCCTGTTTCCGCCGGCATGATCTCTCACAGGAGTTCCGCGGGTCTCTACGGATGAAGGCAGTACGAGCACATGGTTATTGTACTTATCGGCATAGTCGGCCAGCACCCTGTTGCCGGCAATGACCATGTCCGCTGCTTTGGCGATACTTCCGAATTTTGTCCGTCTTGACCTGCTTTCAAATGACGCGTGCGAATCATCCCGGTAATAAATGGCGTCATCAAAGTCAAAAATAAGCAGTCTGGAAAAAGACCTGAGCAGTTTTAGTTCGATGGGTGAGGGCAGCTTCTTCTGGAGATATACGATATCGAATTTTCTGAGGTCCCTCCAGAGGAGTATCTTATCGGAGAGGCCTTTCGGATAGACCTTGGCTTCGGCGCAGATCCCTGCTTTTCGTATCTCGGGAAGGAGGTTGGAGACCCTGATCCTGCTGCTCGGCATCTCCATTTCCTGACAGAGAAATAAGACATTCATCTGTCAGATCTCCTTTTTTGATGCAATAACGGTCATTCTGCTCGTTCTGCCTGCTGCCGACAGTATGCAGATCAGCCATTTAAAGAAAGGCTTAAAGATCCCTTTGGTCAGATACTTCAGCCAGGACAGGCGTTTTTTTTCATCCAGGGCATTATCGAGACTCTTGATAAAGTCCCTGTCCGTCCTGTGGTGCAGGATCCCCTGCAGCGTAAAGCCGTATGTGACCAGATACTTCGAAATCGTCCTGGGTGAAAAATGATATACATGGTTAGGCAGGTGGAGACCGTAGAAAAAACCTCTAAAAAGTCTGGCCTCGGCCCCCGAGATATCCGGCAATACCAATATGAGCCTGCCGGAGGGCTTTAACCATCTGTTTATTTTCCTGAGGGCTTCTGCAGGCGAAAAGACGTGTTCGAGGACCATTCTCATGACAACGACATCAAACGAATTTTCTTCAAAGGACACACTATCCAGATCCTGACATATCAGATCGATATCAAACACCTTCTTGCAGGCAGCCGCCGCTTCGCTGCTCATTTCTATGCCCTGCACGTTCCATCCCATGCTCTTCATGCCATGCAGGAATTTTCCGTATGAACTGCCGATCTCAAGCAGTGCCCCGTTCGGGACATAATCCGGTATCGCTTCAATGGCGAACTTATGTCTTTTGATCAGATAATAAGGGAGCAGAAGAGCCCTGCGAAAAGGCGAACTTTTTTTTGCGCCGGGATAACCCCTGAAATACTGCAGCATTGACCTGTAGCTTCCGCTCAGGACCTTCATCGGCTCAAGGTCCTTTTCGGTGAATACATAATAAGAGGTGGACGCAGGATAGAAAGCAGACATCTCCGTTCTGTTGGGCCGGGGATTGGTATAGATCAAACCGCACGCCCTGCATTGGACAACGGAAAATATCCCCTCAATCCTGTTGATATGATCCCTGGCCCTCAGATAGGGCTGACAGTCGAAGCTCCCGCACAGATCACATGAAACCGTTTCCATCAGGGCATATTTCCGTTGGTCCCGACAGCTCAGCCGGCAGCGGTATGATCGCGCTGCAGCTCAAGGAGTTTGGCATACTTCAGGAAGGAACCTCCCGCCCTGGTGATTGCAATGACAAAACCGTCAAGGCCGTCGAGAAAACCCCGCTTTAGGATATAGACCTGAATGAACATTGTGGCCCCATGCAGGAATGGAGTAAAAGCATTCACGCGCCTGCCTGCATCAAAGAGTTCTTTTGCCATGTCCGTAGATCTTCCCTCCATGATCTTAAGCATGTCAGAATAAGAACCAAAGCTGAAATGTTCAATCGGTGCATGGGTCAAGGCCAGCGTGCCACTGGTGGCCCAAATGCCGTGGGTTATGGATCTGTAGCGCCCTTTGCTCTTTTTGACGAGACGTATTATTCTGTCCGGCCACCAACCGCAGTGTTTGATCCATCTGCCATGGAAGTAGTTCTTTCTCGGAAAGCTGTATGCGTCCGCACCCTGGTCATTGTCCAGGAGTCTTCTGATCTCAGCCTTTGTCTCCTCAGGGATTCTTTCATCAGCATCAACGATAAGGACCCATTCATGGCTGCATTTATCTATGGCGCTGTTCTTTTGGGGACCGTCACCCTTCCAGTCTTCTACAAATACCCTGCAGCCGAGATCAGTTGCTATCGCAACCGTTCTGTCGGAGCTCCGGGAGTCGACAACTACTATTTCATCGGCAAAGGAGACGCTTCTCAGGCAGTCCGGAAGATTCTTCTCCTCGTTCTTTGTGATGATCGCAACAGAAAGAGGGATTTTTTCAGGATACATGTAATGCCTCGGATCGTCCGGCAAACAGAGAAAGGGCTGTAGCCGTTGCAAAGGTGAGTACCTGGGTATCGCTCAGGCTTCCGATGATGAAAACTGCGGTAAACGCGAATACAGAGAATCCCGGCATTGAATGCCGGCCTTGCCAGCCTTTTTTCAGCAGGAGATAGAGAAGGTAACAGAAGGCTGCCAGCCCAACTATGCCATAACTCACCATCATGTGGAGAAAACTGTTATGGGGATGGTCATGAAAGGGAAGCGAGGGGTCTTCCTTGTAGCTTTCCCATGATCTCCTGAAGCCGCCGGTGCCGATACCGGTCAATGGGTTTTTCCTTATCTCGGATACGGCGATCCCCCACATCTGGAACCGCAGCCCCAGAGAGGTATTACTATTACCCGCGCGGTAATGAACAATATCTTCCTTGGCCTGTATAAAACGCGAACGTATGACAGGGGAAACAAACAGAAGGGATGCAGCAATGATACTGACCGCAATTATTTTTATGATATGCTTTTGCCCTATGATGTTGTACACGACAAAAGGGGACAATATTATCAGGGAGATATAGCCGCTCCGCCCGCCGACGTATCCGATGGTGAAGAGATACTGGAGCATGAGCGACGCGTACAGCAGGCGCTCTCTTGTTGATTTCGATTTCAGGACGCCGAAAGACGCAATGAGTATTCCGGTCGTAAGGAGCAGGGAATAGGTGATATGCGGCGAACTTCCTCCGAGAAGACCGGTTGCAAGCCCTTTCCTGAGAGAAAGTATCCCTGCGAACTGCAGCACTGAGATGACACTGTTGACCGAAAGTCCGGCGAGAAACATCCTGATGATCAGGTCAGGCTGCCGCTCTTTATCCGGGAGAGAAGCAAGGGCTATTGCGTACAGCCAGTAGTGGGTTTTCAGGGCGATAGGGAGTCCGTATGAGGGCACGGGGGAGTAGAGGAGTCCGATCCATGGGACACTCACGATTATTATGACAGGAAGCATCAGGTCAGATCTGGAGAAGGCCTGTATGCCGGCGAGAAATTTTCCGGACAAGACCCAGACGATAAGGACAAAGGCACCACAAATGACCGTTGGAGATGTCGCCAGCGGGAGGGAAAAGAACATGCCCGAGTATCCTGCCCGGAGCAGCGTCTCGGGATCAATTTTTCTTAAAAATGCCATTTTCACAAAAGTATATATCCGCGTTGATCGTATCGTCCAGAAGTTTTTTATTCAGGTCTCCTACGGTTTTGTTTGTCGGATGCCAGAGATGAAAGCAGATGGCGCTGAAGGGAGAGATTTTCTTTGCCAGACCGTATCTGATAAATCTGCAGGCAAGATCAGAGTCTTCATTTCCCCATCCGACATAATTTTCATTGAAGCCGTTTACGGCCATTACATCCTTTCTGAAAAAACTCATGTTGCATGATTTAATCCCTACGAGCTTTTTATTCCTGACCGACATTGAATAAGGAAGGCGTATCAGATGGTGGATATTGGAAAGTTTGCCGGTCGCGGCCAATTTCAATAACATCAGAAAAGAATTGGCCTGATGATGGTCGAAATATTCCATGGACTCTTTATTGACAAGGACCCTTTTGCCCTGGATGAAATATCCTTCTTCAGCAAGGGAAAGGTGATCCAATACAAAGTTCCTATCAACCACGCAGTCGCCGTCCAGAAGGATAATATAATCGCCGGAAGACCGGGCTATACCCGAGTTGCGGATCTTTCCTGCCCGGAAGCCTTTATTTTCCTGCCAGACATGCAGCAGCGGGAAACTGAACAGGGCGGATGATCTTTGGATCAGCTCCGCGGTATCTTTCCCTGAACCGTCGTCAGCGATAATGATCTCATCAGGAGGTTTTATTTGGCAGAGAAAACCATCGAGCACCTTCTTTAAGTACGCAGGACTGTTATAGGTCGATACGATAACGGATACTTTCAATCATTTGCCCCAGTCGAGCCTGGTCTTCGTCCTGTTATGCAGGAATTTTTCTGCGGAAAGGGCTGCCTTTGCACCGTCTGACACGGCTGCTACCACCTGGCGCACTTCAGTGCATATGACATCGCCGGCAGCGAATACGCCTGAGAGGGATGTTTCCATCATCCTGTTCGTATCGATGCATTCCTCTTCCGTAAGGGGCACAGCACCATACAGAAAATCTACGATAGGCTTGCTGCCCTGAATATAGACAAATACGCCTGCCATGGCGAGCTGGAGCTCCTTTTTATCGGCATCAACAAGGTTGATCTTTTCGACCGTGTCTCTGCCTTCGATGGATGTGACCGTATGGCTGAGAAGAACCTTCAGATTTTGAGCTTCAAGGGCAGGGTGATCTTCGACCTTCAGTTTTGGTGTGGGCGAGATGAGATAAACCGTCTCCGCAAAGCGGGTAAGGTACCCTGCTTCCTTGACTGCCTCTTCTGAACTGCCGATGACGCAGACGGTCCTGCCTTTGAAAAAGGCGGCATCGCAGACAGCACAGTAACTTACCCCCCTGCCCAGGAACTCCGCCTCTCCCTTGATCGCAGGCTTTCTGCCCATTGAACCTGTTGCAATGATCACACTCCTGCCCTTATATCCTCCTTCCATGGTGAAGACTTCCTTGATCTCGCTGCCGAGATTCACACCTATGACCTGAGCTTCCACGTATTCTGCGCCGAACCTGATTGCCTGGTCCCTGAAAAGATCGAGCAGTTGCCTCCCCGAAACAGGACCCGGCACGCCCGGATAGTTTTCGATATGGCCGGTGTACGCAAGTGCGCCGGCGGTCTTTGATTTGTCCAGAACAACTGTCCTGAGTTTGGACCGCGACGCATACTGGGCTGCAGCAAGGCCTGCCGGCCCGCCGCCTATGATCAGAACGTCATATATATTCTCTGTGTCAGACATGGGTCCTCCCTACAAAAGTCTCAAAATATTGTAATACGTATCCCGCTGGGCAGGGACAAAGCCGGCCGAGCGGATGGCGCTGATGATGTCATGCATGGTGACCGCATAGCTCACGCCGGTAGCGGCCACGACATTCTCCTCGATCATGGTCGAACCGAAGTCATTCGCACCAAAACGGAGGGCTACCTGAGCCATTTTCAAGCCCTGGGTCACCCACGAGGCCTGGATGTTCTCGACGTTGTCGAGATAGATCCTTGAAAGCGCCAGCACCCTGAGATAGTCAACAGCTGTTGCTGCATGAAAAGTTGACTTTTGAGTTTTGAGTTTTTTCACGGCTGACGGCTGATTACTGACGGCTGATTGCTGATTCAATTCCGTATTGCCCGGCTGGAATGACCAGGGTATGAAGGCCGTAAATCCGCCTGTTCTGTCCTGAAGCTGCCTGACGGCATCAAGGTGGGTAATGATGTCCTCAGGTGTCTCGATACTGCCGAACATCATGGTCGCTGTTGTCCTCATGCCAAGCCTGTGCGCTGCTTCCATCACCTCGAGCCAGCGCGAGGACTTGATCTTCCTGGGGCTCAGCACCTCCCGCACGCGGTCAGAAAGTATCTCTGCGCCGCCGCCGGGGATCGAGTCCAGACCTGCAGACCTCAGTATCCCGAGAGTTTCCCTTATGGTCAGGTCTGATGCATCTGCGATATAGCAGATCTCCGGCGGTGAAAAGCCGTGGATATTGATATCGAACCGATCCTTGATAGAAGAAAGAAGATCAGTGTAATAAAAAATATCGAGTGCCGGGTGGAGGCCGCCCTGGATAAGTATCTGTGTGCCGCCGAGCTCGACCGTCTCTTCGATCTTCCTGAATATGGTATCCGTGTCAAGCAGATAGGCATCCGCATCATCTTCATCCTTCCAGAATGCGCAGAAGGTGCACTTATTAATGCAGATATTTGTGTAGTTGATGTTCCTGTCTACAACAAAGGTGCAGATCTTATCAGGATGGAGCGTTCTCCTGATAGTATCCGCCCACATGCCCAGGCCAAGCAGGTCGGCATTTTTGAATAAGGCAAGCGCCTCTTTACCGCTTATCCGGCTGTTGATCCGTTGTGTCGTCATCAGTATGTCCTGACCGCCTTATAAAATGAATCCCGCTCTACAGCTGTTTTGCCTGCCTTCTGTATCAGGTTCACCAGCTGTTCTGCCGTGAGCTTTTCACCGGCCAGTCCCCCCGCCGAATGGGTGATCTTCTCCTCAACGATTGTGCCGTCAATATCGTCAGCCCCGAACAGGAGAGCAAGCTGGGAGATCTTTTCTCCCAGCATGATCCAGTAGGCCTTGATATGAGCAAAATTATCGAGGAAGATGCGGCTCACTGCTGCTGTCCTGAGATCGTCGATGCCGGAGGTATAGCTGCCCTTGATCTCCGTATTTTTGGGGTGATAGGCAAGGGGGATGAACGCCTGGAAGCCCTTTGTCCTGTCCTGCAGACCTCTCAGGCGCGAGAGATGATCGACCCTGTCAGCAAGGTCTTCAACATGTCCATAGAGCATGGTCGCATTCGTCCTGATGCCGACCCGGTGGGCTGCTTCCATCACCTCGATCCAGCGGTCACCCGGGATCTTTTCCGGACAGAGCCGGTTCCGTATGCCTTCTCTGAAGATCTCTGCGCCGCCGCCCGGCATGGAGCCGAGCCCGTTCTTTTTCAGGGCGGTAAGCGTATCGTGAAGAGAACGTCCGCTGATCTTCGAGAAATAATCGATCTCCACTGCAGTGAATGCCTTGATATGGAGCCTTGGAAAATGTTTTTTTATGGCAGAGATCATGTTGAGATAATGCTCAAAGGGCCATTCAGGATGAAGGCCGCCAACGATATGGACCTCGGAAATGCCGAAAACAGCCTGCCTGCCTGCCGGCTTGCCCGCCCGCCCGCCAGTTTGCCCTTCGCCAATCTTCTTGATTATTTCATCTATGGTGAGCTCGTATGCGCCCTCCTGCCCCTGAGACCTGCTGAATGCGCAGAACTTGCAGCGGTTCACGCAGATGTTTGTCGGGTTGATATGCCTGTTCCGGATGAAATAGGCCTTGCTTCCGTTTTTCTTTCCGGCCACATGAGATGCGAGAGCGCCGAGGGTGAAGATGTCGTCGGTCTCGAAAAGGCGCAGAGCGTCCTCTTCGGTGATGCGTTTGCCTGCGAGGACTTTTTCCCGTATTCCGGAGAGCATGGAACATTATAAATCAAAACACCGGTCAAAGACCAAAAGGCTCTCGGCCAGGACTGCTTTTATTGACCTGCTGTTGTGGCCTATGGTATAACAATTAGCTCCTTGCTCTTCCCTTGGGGAAGGGCTTTAATCTCCCGGTCTGCGGGAGAACAATCCATAAGGAGGTGTTTGCATGAACATCTACGAGAACGTCGTCATCCTCAACGCCTCACTCTCTGATGAAGAGATCAATGCTGCTGTTACAAAGATTAAGGACGTGGTCGCAAATTCCGGCGGTGAGACAATCAAGGCAGATCTCTGGGGCAGAAAAAAACTTGCCTATGAGATAAAGAAGCAGCAGAAGGGCTTCTACGTGCTTTTTATCTTCAAGACCCCGGCTGCCTCGATCAGAAAGCTCGAAGAACTTTACAAGGTCTATGATTCGGTCATTAAATTCATGGTGATCAAGCTCGGGCCAAAGCAGGTCAAGGCACTGGAAGCTGCGCAGGCTGCGGCGGAGGCTGCTGCCCAGGCGGCTGCGCAGGCTGCTGCAGAGGCAGAGCAGGCACCGAAAGAGGCTTAAATGTTCAATAAGGTCATACTCATAGGCAATCTTACGAAGGACCCTGAGCTCAGATATACTCCGAAGGGAACGCCGGTATGCACCTTGAGGCTTGCCTCCACTACAAGATACAAGTCCGGCGACAGCATGAAGGATGACACGTTGTTCATCAATGTTGTCGTATGGGGCAAGCAGGGCGAGACCGCGGCCCAGTACCTTGCCAAAGGCAAGTCTGTCCTTGTTGAAGGAAGACTGCAGGAGCAGCGCTGGGAGACTGACGGCCAGCAGAAGTCCCGGTTTGAGGTCGTTGCGCAGGGAGTCCGCTTCCTCAGCAAGAAGGATGAAGGAGGCTCTCACGACAGCGGTGCTTCCGATGACTTTGCCCCCCCTGACGAGACAACGGACCTTGAGCCGTTCTAAAAAATAACGATCGAATAAAAAAAGGAGATACTATGGCAGCACCACAGAAAAGATTTCAGAGAAGAAAGTTCTGCAGGTTTTGCTCCGAGAAGGTGGATTTCGTAGATTACAAGGACATCAAGTTCCTCAGAGGCTACCTCACGGAGAGAGGAAAGATACTTACCCGCCGCATGACCGGAACGTGTGCGCTCCACCAGCGGGTGCTGAGTGAAGCGATCATGAGGGCAAGAAGCATTGCTCTCATCTCTTTTATCGAGAGATAAGATGCGCATACCGAAATCATGGGTTCCGATCATGGCAAAAAAGATCATTGACAACCTTATTGCCGGACAGATGATCACGCCGAAAATCCCTGTAGAGAAGCTCATTGAACAGGCGGACGCGATCATTCTTGCGGAACTCATGATTGAGGACAGGCTGAACAACGAGGTGCGGGAGCTCCTGAAGAAGCACGAGACGGATATCGAGCGCAACCGGATGGACTACCGCAAGCTTTTTGAGCTTACCAAACAGAAATTGGTAAAGGAAAGGAATCTGGTCCTATGATGCTCTCTGAAGACAAGGTCTCGCATCTCAGCCATATCCTTCTGAACAAGCTTTATGATCTGGACATCATCGATATGGATGAGGATGAGGAAGCGACCGTCAGGAAGGAGATCAAGCGCACGATCGTGGGCGAGCTCAAGATCGGCGAGGAGATCGACCAGATCGTCAGGAAGAAGCTTCTGTCATTCTCAAAGAAACTCGTAGAAGGTAGCGCTGAATGGGAAGTTCTCTACAACAAATATTTCCGGGAAGAGGAGACAAAAAAGGGAAGAGCTACTGGCTGAGGGGAGCATCTGTTCTTCTGCTCGTTGCCTCCTGGGCCGGCCTGCTGCTTAATTATCCTGTCCAATTTCCCCGAATCTGGTTTCCGTTCACTGCAGTTACCCTTATTGCCTGCGGTGCGTTGCATCTGCTTTCGGGAAGGCGTGAATATGCGATAGAGTTCCTCTACGCTATCCTTCTCATTCTTGCCGGCATAATAGATATCTCGGCCTTTTTGTGGCTCAAGCTTGCCTATTTCCCCTTTATCATCGCCATGACCAGATTTTACCGCATGAACGTCATCATTCCTCTTGCGGTTCTTGTACCCTTCAATGCGTTAAGGTCATTTACGATAACCAGGGAAAACATTGCAGGGGAAGCGGCATTCTCTTTTTTTTTGATCCTCACGTCTGTCGTTGCCTCGTTTATGTTCAGGGTACTGCGCAGTGAAAAGGAGAAGGCGGTCAACGAGCTGGCGAAGATCACGACCGGCGCACGCGAGAGGACGCAGGACACCGAGATGGAGTCCCTCGGCAGCGATGAGCTTATCTCCCACTACTTTGCGTCGAAGATAAGGGCAAACGAGGAGATCCAGGAGCTGCTCCATGCGATAAAGCATGCAGTGTTCGCTGATGCTGCATACTTTTTCGAGTCACACGGCGATACCATTTCCCTGCGGTGCTCCACAGACGACAAGGGGAAGGTGATCATTACCGGCAAGGGAGTACTGGCGACCTGCCTGAGGGAACGCAAGCCTTTTCTGTCCGGCGAAGTTGATGAAAAGAATATCGAGGTCGGCTACATCAAGGACGCCAGGATCCTTTCGCTCATTGCGGTACCGGTTATGGAGGGCTCCACGCCGGTAGGACTTCTTACGGTCGACTCCTCTCGGTACCATGCCTTCAACGAGCCCGGGCAGATGACCGTTAAAATGTTTTCCGGCCAGATCGCAAAGATACTGGAGCGCGAGAGAGTTTACACGATTATCAAGCATGACATCACGGCGCTCAGGATCATCAAGGAGTTCAGCTCAAGTCTTGCCGCATCGATCCATTATGACGATGTGGTCAATAAGCTGTGCCACTATTCCCGGCAGGCGTTTTCCGGAGCCCCGTTCTTTTTTGAGCATGGCATGCAGGGTTTTCAGGCAAAGCAGTTCCCGGGTGAAATCTCCGGAGCGCCGAAAGAGATAGACTTCCGGGGGACTCTGGCAGGCCTTGCTATAGAGAACAGACATAAGGAGTATGTCAGCGACATCAGGCAGTTTGTGATGAAGGTGCTGCCTCCCCAGTTCAGAACAGAAGATGCGCGCTCGGTGATCGCGGTGCCGCTTTTTTTTGAAGGCGACCTGATCGGTATTTTCGGGATGCTGTCAACACAGAAAGAATTTCTTGACAGCAGACAGATCAGTCTTGTCGAGGTGATGTGCAACCAGGCGGCGACGTCGATCGCCAATGCCAAGATGCATGCGGAGATCGAGCGGATGGCGACAACAGACGGTCTTACCGGCCTGTACAACCACAGGGTCTTCCAGCAGAAACTGACCGAGGAACTCAAGCGGTCTGAGCGGCATGAAACGCCGCTTTCCCTGCTGCTGACTGACATAGATTTTTTCAAAAAGGTAAACGACACGTACGGCCATCCTGTGGGAGACCTTGTGCTCAGGGGCGTTTCAAAGATCCTGCTGCATGAGATCCGGGACATCGATATCGCAGCGCGGTACGGCGGCGAGGAGTTCGTTGTGATCCTGCCGGGCACGGACAGCGTCGGCGCAAAGAACATTGCGGAGAGGCTGAGAAAGGCGATCATGGCAGAGACGTTTTCTTCTGACAACAGGACCCTGAAGGTCACGACGAGCATCGGTATTGCTACCGTGCCTGCTGATGCGCGGACCAAGGAAGAGCTGATAGAGAGAACAGACCAGGCACTTTATCATGCTAAGCATAATGGCAGAAATCAGAGCGTGAACTGGGAGATGATCCGATAACCGTATGGACTATTTTATCTCCGAAGTGAGCGATGCTGAGATCAAAAAAGAGCGGGCCAAAGCGCGCGAAATGAGGCATTCCCCGTGGTGGAAGAGGAGGCTTGCAGAGGGCCGCTGCTATTATTGCAGCCAGCCGTTTCCTGTACAGGAACTGACCATGGACCATATTGTGCCGCTCGTGAGAGGCGGCAGGTCGACCAAAGGGAATTGCGTGCCTGCCTGCAAGGAATGCAATAATAAGAAGAAGCATATGCTGCCCATTGAATGGGAGGAGTATCTCACTGCCATGCAGCAGGGCGAAGAATTGGAATAGGGCATGATGCAAGACGATCGCTTTGTTATCCCTGCCCCATGATCAGTCTTACGCAATACATTATGATAACAGGAAAAGATACCGTGCAGAATAAAGGATGGACCGTAACGCTTGCAGGCATAGGCATCAACCTTGCTCTCGGCGTACTCTACGCCTGGAGCGTTATCAAAAAGGCGATACCGTCAGAGTGGGGCTGGTCTGACGCGGACAAGGCGCTTCCGTACTCGATCGCCTGCATTGTCTTTGCGCTGGTGATGGTGCCGGCCGGAAGACTGCAGGACCGGGTCGGGCCGCGGTGGGTCGCAACTGCGGGCGGCCTCCTGACCGGGATAGGCTGCATTATCGCGTCCTATGCCGTTACCGTGCTCTGGTTCGTGATCGGCTTCGGGATCTTCGCCGGTGCCGGCATCGGTCTGGGATATGCATCTGCCACCCCGCCTGCGGTCAAGTGGTTCTCTGCACGCAAGACCGGTCTTATCGCCGGCCTCGTGGTCGCAGGCTTCGGCCTTGCCTCGGTCTACATCTCGCCTGTTGCGAACTACCTCACCGGCTTCAGCCTCACCGGCCAGCCGCTTCCTGAAGTGGTGGAGCTGGCGCGGGCTAAGGATCTGGCCGACAGGGAATACGAGAAGGCGCGGACAGAGCTGGCAACGACCCAGGCCGAGTTCGGCGGATTGGACATTGCGCATGTCGTATCAGACCTTACTGACAAGGATATTGCCCGCAAGGATGCAGCAGCTCAGCTGCTTGCTCTGAAGGAGCGCAATATCCACCGGACGCTGCTCTTTTTCGGCGTCGGCTTCCTGATCGTGGTCACACTGCTTGCCCAGTTTCTGATCGCGCCTCCGGCAGGGTATCAGCCCCCTGATGCCGGACCCGGTGCTGCGAAGGCTGCTGCTGCCGCCGCAATAAATCTTGGGCCGGGTGAAATTCTGCGGACGCCGCTCTTTTACCTCCTTTGGACCATGTACGCCTTTGCTGCAGGCGCCGGCCTTATGATCATCGGCAACATCACCACGATTGCGAAGCTCGGCAAGATCGAGGCAGGCTTCATCCTTGTTGCCCTGCTTGCGATCGGCAATGCCGCAGGCCGGATCATCGCCGGGATGCTCTCTGACCGGATCGGACGCCTCTGGACCATGTGCATCATCTTCCTGTTCCAGGCCGGTCTGATGATGGTGCTCCGCACAGGACTGGGCAATATGACCGCCTTTGTTGTTGTCTCGATGCTCCTGGGATTCAATTACGGCGCCTGCCTCTCGGTCTTTCCCTCAGCAGTAAAGGACAACTTCGGTCTCAGGAACTTCGGTATAAACTACGGCCTTGTCTTTACGGCCTGGGGTGTCGGCGGCTTCATCTTCCCGCTTGTTGCCGGCAGGCTGTTCGAGACGGCAAAGAAGAGTACAGGCACCGGTAGTTATAATGAGGCCTATCTGATAGCTGCCGTGGTGCTGGTGCTTGCTGCAGTGCTGACCTTTGCTGCGCGGACGATCGAGAAGAGGCACAAGGACCGCTTTGCACGGTGAGGGCGGAATACTCTGCATCCGCTGCAGAGGTGCTGTTGTCAGCGGACTGACCGGGTTGACTTCCGGGGATTCATAACCATGCAGATCCCTCCCTATCTTCTGAATGAACATTATGACGACCGCTATTTCGATGTGGTCAGTGCCATTGAAGAAGCAAAGCATATCTTCTTTCAGGGCTGCAGCCTCCTTGATGCCTTTTCAGCCATGGGGCCGGGCAGCAGGGAATTCAGGATAGGTGAAACAGGCTTCGGCGCAGGCCGTGTCCTGATCGCCCTGATGGACTTTCTGGAGAGCAGCGCCTTGAAGGATCTGTCCATAACGTACAACTCCGTTGAACTGCATCCGATCTCTGCTGAACGGATGGCCTCGATCCTCGAACCGTTCAGGCCCCAGGTCGGCCCGCTCATAGACCTGCTTGTCCGGACCTATGGCTGCCTTGAAACCACCAGATCGGGCTGGCACCAGATGCAGGTCACGCGGTCTTTCGGCATCCTGACCCTTAATCTCTGGATCGGCGAGGCGCTTGAAATGGTCCAGGCACTTGCTGCGCCCTGTGACGCATGGTTTCTCGACGGCCACGGGCCGAAGAAGAACCCTTTCATCTGGCGGCCTGAGCTTCTCCTGGCGATCGGAGAGAAAAGCGTGTCAGGCGGTGCCTGTGCCACCTATACAGTCGCCGGAGCGGTGAGGCGGGGACTTATGGCCGCAGGTTTTGCCGTTGAGCAGGTCCCCGGTTTCGGCGGGAAAAAAGCAGTGCTCAGGGGTATAAAGCAGTAGTTCAGAGATGGTCCCATGGCGGCCGGGATCGATAGACCTCCGTGCCCGCTGGCAAAGATGGCTGACCTTAACCCTCAATATGTAATAATTAGTTAAACTGCAATCCCAATATCAATTTGACAAGCAGGGATCTCCCTGTTACTGTTTAGCTGAATAAAGGTTTCCGAATTATTATTTATCAGGGGGAGTATTATGAAAAAAAGAAAACAGGTTGTCTCAGCTGCTCTGGTCTTTCTGTTCCTGACATTGGCCGCCCTTGTCCATGCCGAAGAAATAAAGGTCAGATTGAATGTGCCTACGGTATTTTGAGCATCAGCTGCAATGACGGCAAGTTTTGCCGTGGAGGCCCTTGCAGGGGTAAAGAAAGTTGATGATGATCAGGAGAAGCGTACGCTCACCATTATTTTTGATGACAGCAAGGTTACGGTTGAGGCAATTAAAGAAGCATTAATAAAAGCCGATCACAGAGTTGAGGGTAATGGTGAAATATTGTCAAAGTGACCAATAGGAGCATCGAACAGTAAGAAGTCAGTATCTGCCACCGGTCCCTGAACAGCTCTCGAGCATCTTCTCCTGGACCCCGGCCTCGCGGGTTGCGGGCCGCGACGTGCAGCGTATGTTCTGTCCTGTCATTATCTAAGCAGGGAACCAGCCGTACCCGCCTCTGCCGAGCAGACGGGTGAGTCCGATGAAGATCACATACCATCCGACCAGGAGGACCAGAAGGTCGAGCACCAGCCACAAAAGAGCAGACCATTTGAGGGAGAACCGGTACCTGGTATCCTTCTCAAAGAAGAACATATCCAGAAAGCCGGCGGCAGGATGGGCAGCGATGAAGAGGCCGAGCATAACGCCGGTGATCCCGTCACCCTTGGCCGTTCCGGTCAGGGTCTGAAAATAATAGAGCAGACCGCTGTACGCGATCCCCAGCGCAGACGCAGCAAGCATCATGATCATGCGTCTTCTGTTCATAGCGCCTCCTGCCTGATTTCCGTGTGTCTCACCGTCAGTCCGTTCCCCGTGATTCAGTCTATCACATGTTCAGTCGGGACAGGGTTGAAGAGTCCGGGGCAGGTGACGGGCGATTCTGATCTGCTTGAGATCAAAAAGTATCAAGGGTCAAGGTCCTGCCCCCCGAGGGATTTTGAGGCACTTTTTATAATTTAAGATCCAGGGCGCATCTTAAACGAAAACCGCAGAAACGCCCAAAAGTGACAAAGGCCACACCGCCTATCCAGATGACCACGCCGAGGACATGTATTGCAGTAAGAGCTGAAATAAGCATGGCAACCTCCCTTTCCTGCTGCATCTGACGTTCTCTCACAGCAGCTTCAGCAAGTTCGGCGAAACCTGCCAAATACCCTGATGCATTTCAGGGACTTGCTCAAACTTTCGTTACAATCAAAGGTGCAGCTCTGTAATGCGTAATGCGTGAAGAGTAAACTGTAATCGCCCTCCGGAGCGGGTCCGCCGGGGCGGATGAATCGTGAAGGTTCTCAGAATTGCATAAGCAGGGATGCCAGGGTGACACCCCTGCTTATGACGGATAATCGCTCTCAGGCCCTATTACTTATCGTGATACTTGAACGAGAGCTTTACTTTTGCCCGGTAAGCCTTTATCTTTCCGTCCTCGATATGCATATCGAGCTTCTCAACCTCAGCAACGCGCAGGTCCTTTAACGTCTTGGATGCCATCTTGACCGCAGCAGTTGCAGCTTTTTCCCATGATTCCGTACTTGTTCCTACCAGCTCAATGACCTTGTAAACACTTTCAGGCATGGTCTGCTCCTTCCGGCACATCTCCCCTGAGGAGGCGGGGTGCGCCCGGTTGCGTATTTATCGCGGCGGCAAGGCCGCCGTTGAAAGGCCGTAAGGCGTAAAGCGTGAGTCGTGAATCGTAGGGCGTAAGCAGTTCAGATCATTTGGCCACCGGCGCAGCAGGGTAGTATTTTTTTATATCTGTCAGGATATCCTGCTTCAGTTTTTCGAGCTCTTTTTTGAAGGTATCGCTGGCCAGTACTCGTCTGGACAATGCATCGACCCTTGTGGAGATCGTGTCATGCATAAGCTCCCCAACCTGGGCCGTCTGCTGATTGATCGATGTCTGGGTCTCATTGATGGAAGTCTGAGTATTGATCGTGGCCTCAATAAGCCGTTCCATCTGAGCGTTGTTGTCCGCCAGCTTCTGATCAATGGATTCAAGGAAAATGAGCAGTTGATCGAGCTTGTCTGCTGTCTGTCTGGCGGAGATCGCAGTCAGCTGAGACGGATCTGCCATCTGTCCTTCGCAGTACCCGGGCCTGCCGGGATCGGTCGACGGCACCCATCTGCCGATGCAGATTATCGATCCGGAGCCGCCGCGGACGACGGTATAGCCGCCGATCTCCTGGGTTTGGGACTGGGCTGACGAAGCGCAGATGATAATGAGCGCAAAACAAACTGTAGCAATACCGATGATCCTCTTCACGATCCCTCCTGCATTGCAATAATTTGACTCTGAAGTCAACTCCTCTTTCAGCTTCATTTATAACATACAACAGGCAATTAGTCATTATGTTTAGTTCAGCATGTCAAACCATAGTTCATTCTGCTGCTCATGGCTTTCTGAAATGGGGCCGGGAAGTGGGACCAGCCTGCATTATCTTGATAAGACCGCATGGAGACGTGCCATAATAGAAAGTATGCAAAGAGCTTCTTCACCTGCTGCGTTGTCTGTGCAGAGGGCAGATCAGATATCTGCTCCGGAAGTTACGATATGGTGTATCCATTTCGAGTGCTATAAATACCTCAGGGTCTGCAATAGATGCCGTGTCCGGATCAAGTGCGGGAATTATCTGGATTACTGGTCCCCGCGTTTTGATTTTTGATTTTTTGCGCTTCCAAAACAGCTGCAGGCCTTCACCGTGAAGCAGGTCTGAAGATTATGCCGGGAAACACGCAACCCCTTGATTTTAAAGTGGTGCGGAAGAGGGGAGTTGAACCCCTACGGATTGCTCCACTGGATCCTAAGTCCAGCGCGTCTGCCAGTTCCGCCACTCCCGCATGATTAATTGTAAGAGAATTTTTTGCATGAGGTCAAATATCCCGCTGTCTGACAGGGCTTTCAGCTGTCTTTATAAAATAAATTATTCATTGTATGATAAGCGATCATGCATAAGATGAGCGCTGCTATTATTGAAAAATAGAATCAGAAAAATTGGCGAATTACTGGCACTCACGCTTGCTGATACCGGCGCCGTTCTTCTCGTTTTTGAACTGGCGGTATCGATCAGAAAAGTCTTGCCTCTTCTCTTTCATTCCAGCTTTCCGGATGATGCGCCGATTGCCGGCCCCTTGCGTCTGTGGTGGATATTTGTGGTCTGGATATTCTTCTTCTATTATGAAGGTCTCTATACACGGATGTTTTCCTACTGGGATGAGATCAGGATCTTATGGAGGGTTTCATTCCTTTCAACGATAGGGATTTTTACCATTGCTTCAGTTGGCAAAATAAGCGATGAAATATCCCGGACCGTTATTGTCCTTATGGGCCTGCTGGCGGTTGTGTTGCTGCCTTTGATACGAATGACCGCAAAAAAAGCACTGAGAAGATCTGGTCTCCTGAAGAGAAGGGTTCTGATCCTCGGCGCCGGCAAAACAGGAAGGCTTATGCTGAAAGCGCTGATGAGAGAGCCGAATTATGGCTATACCATTATTGGTTTTGTGGACGATGACCCCGAAAAATGCGGCAAGATGATAGAAGGCATAAAAATCCATAGAGGCGTGGACAAGGTAATGCATTACATAAACCGGTGCAGCATTGAAGATATTTTTATTGCCATGCCGGGCGTGGGCAAAGAACGGCTTCAGACGCTGATAAACAAGCTGCAGCATAAGGTTAAGAATATTCTGTTTGTGCCTGATATATTCGGCATTGCAGTATTGGGAACGCATTTGCGGCATTTTTTCTATGAAGAGGCCTTTGCCTTTGAGATGAATAATAACCTCTACCGGCCGGTCAATATCCTGCTAAAGAAATGTTTTGACCTGGTTATCAGCTTCGTGCTGCTGCCCCTGCTCTTTTTCCCCATGATGGTATTGATCGTTCTTATCCATCTCGATTCAAAAGGGCCGGCCATATTTTCTCAGGAAAGGGTCGGGAAAAACGGAAGAACGTTCAGATGTTATAAGTTCAGAACGATGTATGCCGATGCCGAAGAACGGTTAAAGGATCTTCTGGAAAATAATCCTGCAAGAAAGAATGAGTGGATTACTTTCTGGAAGCTCAGGGACGACCCGAGAATTACCCGCGTTGGGAAATTTTTGAGAAAGACATCACTGGACGAACTGCCGCAGATAGTGAATGTTCTCAAAGGTGAAATGAGCTTTGTTGGGCCGCGGCCGGTGACCGTGGATGAAATACAGGAGTATTATAAAGAAGCTGCTGATATATGCTATAGTGTGCTTCCCGGTATAACAGGCTTATGGCAGGTCTCCGGACGCAGCAATACGGTCTATGATTACCGGATCGCCATGGATTTATGGTACGTAAAAAATTGGCAATTATGGCTGGATATTGTTATCTTGTTCAAGACCGTAAGAATAGTATTGCAAAGGGAAGGAGCTTATTGACCGGGCACTTGGGGCGCGGTATAGGACATGCGGATGGCTGTCTTTTCTGTAAGTCCCTGCAGGGCTGTTGATTTCCCAAATCTCAGTTCATAAAGAGAGAAAAAATGAAAGGTTATACGCGTGATGAAGGCTAAAGACGTGCTCGTCTCCATAATCGTCAGGACAAAAGACCGGCCCGGGCTTCTGAGGAGGGCGCTCATGAGCGTTGCTGCCCAGACCTACAGGCCTGTGGAAGTTGTCCTGGTGAATGATGGCGGCTGCGACCTTGACATCGCTGAGATTAAGGATATCCTTGACGACGTCTCGCTCAACTATATCCGCCTTGAGAAGAACATGGGGAGGGCGCATGCAGGTAATGTAGGCATTGAAAACGCAAAGGGACGATACGTGGGCTTTCTGGATGATGATGACGAGCTTTTTCCTGAGCACGTTTCTGTACTCGAATCTTTTCTGTCGAAGGGGTCCTACAAGGTCGCCTATACTGATTCTTTAATGTCATATAGAGAATACGACGCGGACTTTAGGGACTTCAGGCTCATAAAAGAGGAATTGGTTTTTTCGCAGGATTTTGATGCAGACATGCTGCTTTTTGAAAATTACATCCCTCTCATGTGCCTGCTCTTCGAAACCGGAGTTTTGTCCATTTCAGGTGGCTTTGCTGCAGAATTAGATCTGTATGAGGACTGGGACTTTCTTGTGAGGATCGCACGGGAAGCCTCTTTTTGCCATATACCCAGGATTACCGCATATTACATCCAGTGGAATCCGGAATTGCAGATAGCTCAGGGGAATCAGGACATTTCTTTTCTGGACATGTCTTATCTCAAGGTACTGTCACGGCATTGGGACCAAATCACGATCCATCAGGTGCAGAGCTATGTCCATGAAGCTGTGGCTGCCAGGATGCTGCTGAAAGACTATAGAAAGGAATGTGATCCGCTCGTGCGCGGAATCGACAAACTTGAATCTGAACTGAGGGAAAAAAAGAGTCTCGTGACTGATCTTCAAATTGATCTGAGGGATAGGGATGTCCTCATCAAGGCAATGACTGAGACACTTGGATGGAGGCTTCTTGATAAATACCGGCTTACGCGCAAAAAATTATTCTCTTTCGTGCCGCAACAGATGAAGAATCAGCTTGTTCAGGGGATCAGCGTGCTGAGGAAGCAGGGACTGAAGGCGGTTTTGCGGAAGGCAAACAAAAAATTGCTGTTTAATAAATCCATTAAACAGACGATGAAGCCTATCAGAATATCCGAACTGTCTGTTCTCACTATTGGCAACCCTGTAATTGAAGACCCTCTGAAGGCAAAGGTATCTGTTATTATTCCCACAAAAAATGCAGGGGATGAATTCGATTATACGCTGAGAAGAATCATGCAGCAGGAAGGCATTGAAGACATAGAGTTGATTATTATTGATTCGGGTTCGCAGGACAGCACTCTGGAGATAAGCAGGCGATATACGAAAAATGTATTTCAGATCTTTCCCGAGGAATTTCACCATGGGGAGACGAGAAATATCGGGGCCGGTAAGGCGGGAGGCGAATTCCTTGTTTTTACGGTCCAGGATGCGATTCCGGTCGGGACCCAGTGGTTATATAAACTTATCCATCCGATACTCGCCGGGCAAGCGTCTGCTGTAACGGTCAGGCAGATCCCCCGCTCTGATGCGGACCTTTTCGCCAGTTGGTCAATCTGGGGATACAACCTCTATCTCGGATACGACAATGACCGTTTCGCCGATGACTCGCTGTTCAAGAAATTTGACGATCTTGATCTGAAGGCAAAAAGAACCATGGCAGGTCTCGACAATGTCTGCCTGGGAGTCAAAAAAGAGGTCTTTGACAGGTACCGTTTTACAAAAAGCTATGGGGAAGATCTTGACCTTGGGGTGCGTCTTATTCAGGACGGTCACGTCTTGATGTTTCAGTCCTCCAATGCGGTCATCCATTCACATACGAAGCCGTCACTTTATCTATTTAAAAGGTATTATGTCGATACCATCTCATTGCTGAATACTTTAGGGGTCAGCCGGAGGAGTCTTCCGAAGGAATCCATTCTGGGCGCGGCGAGTTATCTGTATTGCTCGGTGAAAATGGCCGTTGCCAAAATGCAACATGAAAAGGAATACACGACCTCTCCCGAGATGCTCGTCCGTTCATTTGTGAGCAGTCTGAAAGACGGAATCACGGTTTTTGACCGTTCGTGGATGTCTCTGCAAGGGGACCCGTCTCTGGATGAATATTTCTCCCGCATTGTTCCGGAAGATCGCCAGGATATCATCGCTGAGATGTTTGGGGCACTGACGGGAGACATTATGAGTTTTGCCGACTTCATAAAAAACGTCGAGGCCATCAAGGATATTGAAGGAGATTTTATGGGCGGTATCTACAAGTTTTTCAGCACAAGCGCAGGTACTTATCTCGGCGCGAACAGTAACGACAGAATAGATTCATTCTTCAGGGGGATTTAATGAGGATTCTTCTGGGTGTGCATCAATTTTTTCCTGATCACTATACCGGGACCGAACGGTATGTCCTGAATCTCGCAAAGCAACTTCAGAGGATGGGGCACTATGTAAAAGTACTGACGTACGCCTTCAGAGACAAGGGTGAATTCAGGGAGGATACGGCAACAAAATTGCTTTATAAGGAATACTCCTATGAGGGGGTTCCGGTGATTGCCATAAGACACCGGGACCAGCCTGATGATCTGGTCTTTGTTTTCGATTTCCTCGATATGCAGCTTTATCGTATGGTCAAAACTATTTTTGAATCGAAGAAGTTCGACCTTTACCATTGTGCGCATCCCCTTCGGATCGACGCGTCCATCAAGGCAGCGGCGGATGCCGGCGTTCGCGTTGTATTGATGGTGACGGATTACTTCCTGATGTGCCCTATGGGGATCATGCTCCGTTCGGACAACACGCTCTGTGACGGGCCTGACCATGGTCGGAACTGTCTTAAGTATTGTTTTACGCAGGTCAGTGAAAAAAGGATGAAGGACCGGATTGCGCGTGCTGAAGCTCTGCTTCAGAGTTGCGATCAACTGCTTTCCCCTTCCAAGTTTCTTATCGGGTTGTTTAATATTGCCCAGTTCATACCGGTTGAGCGGTTTATACTTTCCAGACATGGATTTGATTACCAGAAAAAGAAAAAATACTTTTCCAAAGAGCCGGGCGAGGTTATTACATTCGGGTATATCGGTACTGTCCAGTATCACAAGGGAGTCCATGTGATGGTGGAGGGGTTTAAAGCAGCCAATTGTCGCAATACCCGTCTTAAGGTGTGGGGTGGATGTTTTCATGAGGAGGCATATCAGAAGACCGTCATGAAGATTGCCGGGAATGATCCGCGTATTGAGTTCAAAGGATCCTACAACTTTAATGATATCGAAACTATTCTGGAGGAGATTGATGTTGTTATTGTCCCTTCCATCTGGTATGAAAACGCGCCCCTGACCATATCTACGAGCCTTGCTTACGGCATACCGGTTATCACCTCTGACATCGGGGGCATGAGCGAGGCTGTGGAGGATGGAAGGACAGGTCTGACCTTCCGGGTGGGGGATCCGCTCGATCTCGCCGAGAAGATCAGATTGCTTGCTGACAATCCGGATATGATTTCCGGTTTCAAGGAACAGATACAGTATCCGATCAGGGTAGAAGATGAAGCTTTCAATACCGAACTGGTTTATAAAAAGCTGGTTTGCTAGGCACCGGCGATTTATTTGAAGACTGTTTCCCTTATCATCGTCAATTACAATGGTCTGCATTTGCTGAAGGAATGTCTTGCGTCGCTCCGCCTTCAGACCTTCAGGGATTTTGAAATTATTGTTGTTGATAATGCATCCCGGGATGGGTCAGCAGAATATATTGCAGCGAACTTTCCGGAGGTAAAACTTGTTGTACTCCCCCGGAACATCGGTTTTGGCGGAGCCAACAATGAGGGACTGAAACAGGCGGAAGGGGAATTTATCGCACTGCTCAATAATGACGCTGAAGCAGACAGGGATTGGCTGAGAAAGCTTGCAGATGCGATTGCAGGGAACCCGGCTGTCGGCATCTGTGCTTCTAAAATGCTCGTTTACGGGACGCAGATAATTGATAGCGCCGGTGATGGATTTGCAACGAACCTGAAGGGATTCAAGCGAGGGGAAGGTCTGTCTGCAGACCAATACTCTCAGGAAGAATTTGTCTTTGGAGCGTGTGCCGGGGCCGCCCTGTACCGGAAAAAGATGCTGGATGAAATCGGTTTTTTCGACGAGAGTTTCTTTCTGCTCCATGAAGATACTGACCTGAACCTGCGCGCCCAGCTTGCGGGATGGAAGGTCCTCTATGTCCCTTCAGCGCTTGTGCATCATAAGGTCAGGTCATCAATCGGAACCATGAGTGATCTGGCAGTTTATTATACGCTCCGCAACAGTGAACTGGTCAGGCTCAAGAATGTTCCTGCTTGTCTGTTTTTCAGATGTTCCCCTGCCTGCATTATTGGAATGATTGCAGATTTTTTATTTTTTGCGGTAAGATATCGCAAAGTAAAGCTCTATATGCAGGCGAAGTCTGACGTTCTGAAAAACCTGCGTCTTATCGGTGGTTCGAGAAAAAAAATAATGCAATTAAAAAAAGCAGATATATCCTATTTGCATCGCATGATGACACCGGTCTGGAGCAAAGAGTTCTTTCGTCAAAAAGCCGGAAAGCTTTTTGGGCGGTAATGTGATGGAGAGCAGCAGGCCATTGCCTGCCTGTCAGGAATCTTTAGTCGTGCCTACAGGCATTATGTTTGAACGAGGTGTTTTATGTATAAAAAATTGAGCACGAGTTTGTTTGCTGTAATTGCCGTCCTGGCGTTGTTTAATGTCAGTTTATCGATTGCCGCCGGGATTGAGTTAACTCCCGGACCAGGGGCGTTGGGCAGTGGACAACAGATGACCGTCCCCAAATCTCCGTCGGAGCCTCAACAAACATTGACTGCACCTTCAAAGGTCACAGTCGCTGAAGCCGCCGTTATACAGGGCAATGTCAGTTTTAACTTTGATGACGCGGATATTTTTGAGGTTGCAAAGACAGTTTTTGGTGATGTGCTCAGGGTGAACTATATTATAGATTCCAGAGTTACGGGAAGAGTCAACTTCAGGACCGTTACTCCAATAGCGAAGAGTGATGTGCTGTCTGTAATGGAAGTTATTTTCAGGTTGAGCGGTATAGGATTCCTTGTTGAAGAGGGACTTTATCGGATTGTCCCCATAAATGAAGTCTCCAGGGAGCTTGTCTTCAGCCAGGTCGGCAAAGAGCCTGGCAATGTGGCAATGGAGCTTTTTACCTTTAAGAACCTGAACCTGAAGGATTCCATGAAGGATATAGAGAATGCCTTAGGTTTATCGGTTAAAGGAGGTAAGATCAGGGTCCTTCCGATATACAGGCTGAATGCCCTTCTCGTTGTGGCTTCTACAAAGGAGCAGCTTGATTATGTCAGGAAATGGGTGACCACGTTCGATCAGATCTTCAACGGCGCAAAACCCAAGGTATATGTTTACCCTGTTCAAAACAGCAAGGCCGCTAATGTCGCAACCTTGCTTCAGGAAATATTTCTCGGGGTCAAGGCACCGGGGCAGACCTCATCGAGTTCAAAAAACGTGCAACAGGCATCCAGGTCTTCATCGGAGCCGGCAAAGCCGCAGACCTCAGCGGGCGGGAATGTACAGTCTCCAGCTCAGTCGCCCCCTGCTCTTTCGATGACGCCATCGGGCGGGGAATCGCTTGTCTCCGAGGTTACCAGAATATTTCCTGATGAGATTGCGAATTCAATAATTATATTGGCAACGCCTGAGGACTATGAACTGATTTCCGAGACCATCATGAAAATCGATGTTGTGCCCCGGCAGGTGATGATAGAGGCGCTGGTTGCAGAGATCAAACTGACGGACGACATGACGTTTGGCCTGGCATGGTCCTTAAAGACCGACCTTAAAATAAATCGGGACATCAATCTCGACGGTAACCTGGGGTTTAATTCGTCTAAATTATCAAAACTGGATGTCTCAAGCCTTGCAGGCTTTGCTTTTGCGGGAGTGGATTCCGCAGGTGTTGTACGGACGCTGCTTGAAAGTCTTGCCTCAGACGCAAAGGTCAAGGTTCTTGCCTCGCCCCATATTCTTGTGTCGGATAACCGCGAGGCAAAGATACAGGTCGGCGACCAGGTCCCGATCGCAACGTCACAAACAAATGTTGCAGGGACGACTGATATACAGACGACCATACAGTATAAAGACACGGGAATAATATTGAAGGTGAAGCCTCAGATCAACGAAGGTGGGCTGGTGGCGCTTGACGTATCTCAGGAGGTCTCAAATTTTTCGACACAGAAGATACTGGGAAGTGACCAGGTGGTGATAAGCAAGAGAGAGGCTGCCACGAATCTTGTCATACAGGATGGACAGACAATAGTGATTGGAGGACTCATAAGGGAGGATAGTTCTAAATCAAGAGACGGGATACCCTTTCTCAGCAAAATTCCTCTGCTGGGGTATCTTTTCGGCAGTACCTCAGACAAATATACAAGTACCGAGCTTGTTATTCTGATTACCCCTCGTGTTATCAGGAACCAGGCGGAGGCAGCGCGGGTTTCCTCAGATTATATGCGGAAGGCGAAAAAGACCAGGCAAGAAATAGATCGGTTTAGATCGACGAACGAGAGTGACGGGGAAAACAGTGCAATCGAAAAGCAGGACGCTCCGGATGTCCGCTGAAGCAGGCGCTACGTTTAAGTATTGCAGAAAAAACACAGGTTAAGATTAATAAGATACACAGGAGCATATGTCCCGGACAATATTATCTTCTAAAATCACAATGTTTAACAAAGAAAAAGTGCGGCATGGTTATTGCAAGTTGGATGATTTACATGTTACTAAGAATGACAGCAGAAGGGGTTGTAATTGCGCTTGACAAAGAGAGATCCTTTCATTAGAATACAGGCTAATTATGCATCATTGGCAAAAATGTCATTGAATCTTTTGGAAATTCTTTCTATGCGGGAGGTGAGCGAAAAACGGGTAGGATGCTTTTTGCAGGGGCCGAAATGAAAAGAAGTCAGATACTACTTTATTAAGGGGGGTGATACATCAGAGGAGAGCAGGCGCTGGAAAGTTATTCTGTTTCAGACGGCCGAGGAATTTAGGCATAATATTCTTAGTGTTAGACTAAGAGAAATCGAAATTAAACTTAGGAGGTTTTTATCAATGAAGAAAGTATTTGTATTAATGGTTTTAGTCCTGGTGATGCTTTTCGGCGTCAACCAGAAAGCAGATGCCGCTTCTAACATGCTTGAGGCCGTGAAGGTTGGCGGCGGTTGGGTGAGCGTCGTGTCCTACATCAATACCCACACCCCACCTGCCGGCGGCTCGGTATTCATTCATGCAACTCATCAGTCAAAGAACCCAAATAACCTTACTGATGCTTGCTTGCACTTGGATGGACGTAGCGCTACAACGGTTAATGACCTCACCACCACCGTGCTTTCATTAACTGGCGGCGGCGTTGGATCCGTATTCCCTGTAGCGGATACTGTCGGCAGTGCTCTTATCAACCCGTCGACCATGCCTGCACCAGGAATTGCTGAGGGCTTTTTGATCCTTGAGAACTACAACAGCGCTGGCGTATTGGGTGCTGATGGTACTCTCACATCTGAGGCTATAGTCTTCAACCTTGCATCTGGCTTCCTGTATGGCCAGAGAGCATTAACCGTGAGCCACGCTGTTGCTTCTCCGGGTGGAACCACGACTATTGATGCTCCTGGCTGCGGCGTATGTAACTACCTGCCTGGAACACCAGCAGGTTATGTATATGCTGTTGCTGACAACGGTACTGCTGGAACCTTGACCAGATTTGCGTTCCTGCCGCCGGCGACTGCTACAACCGGCGCATACGTAATCGCAATCAACAGGCCTGGCACTGCCGAGGCTGCTGACTCTGCAACCACCACGAACCTCGTTGCAGCTGGCTTTAATGCCAGGATCGGTCTTGAAGCTAGAATGGATTTTACTCAGAGCTATGCGCTTGGCGTATATGACAGACTTGAGAACTTTAGAAGTCTGACACAGGTTAACGATATTGTCTGCCTTGCCCAGCTCTCACCTGCACAGCTGACAGGCTCTGTCGTGCCTACCTTCATCGATAACGGTGGATGGATGAACCTCGCACCAAGATGCAGAGAGAATGACGGCGCAATTCAGCTCTGTGACGTTGATGGTGCAGGTACCGAGCTTGGTGATGCAGCTATCATTTACAAGGTGGAGACCGCAGCCGGTTACGGTATGGCCATAACACCTGCACATCAGCAGTGGTTTGTAAAGTAACATAGCACTCTGTAGGCTTTTCTTTAAGCCTGTTACCCCTCCCCATATCGGGGAGGGGTAATTTATTTAAGAAGGCAGTCAAGTAACTCAGCCCGCCATAGTTCTGAAATTATCGAAGTCAATTCAGGCTATATTATGTAGTAAAAATTGAGCAACTCAGTGCGTAATATTAGAAACGCTTCCCTATCTATGTATCGTTTGAGCAAAGGTGAATTTGACCTATTACGCGATTATATTTACTTATAATAGAAGGAGACCTCTTCATGTTGAAAAAGCTGTTTTTAGCTGTTGTGTTCCTTTCCCTTGTTGCATCCTGCGTTAAAAAACCATCCATATCGGCCTTAGACATGCCCTCATCAGATACATCTTCATTAGATGCGCCTTCAGTGGTGCATTCTGACTTTAGTCCCGAGAAATATATGCTTGTAAAAGAGCTGAGTGCAAAAGGTAAGGCGGTTTTTTTCTATCAGGACCAGGATGGTTATATGCATTATCACAACGGCAAGAAAGACAGAATTATAAACAGGGAGATCATGGACAAGTACAAGAAGATGGGCGCTGTTCCCATGGGCATGTCATACGGCTATGACGGGAAGTACGTCTACTTTTCCCAACCATTGAGGTGGGGACCCAAGAAGCTCATCTTCATCAAACTTGAGCAGGACGGAAGCGTGGTCTATACAAAGGAATTGTCTGCACTGGAGCAGGTGTTAAGACCTGCATCCATGGCCTTTGACGGGAAGGGGGGCGTCCTCTTGTCGTGGCTTGACGAGACCCCTCCCCTTATGAATGCAGTCTACAAGCTTATTAAGGAGGACAACTTTTCGGAGCAGGAGGCGCTTATATCCTACCAGGATAAGGCAGTACTTTTTGCCCAGTCCGTCCATACAGATAAAGGCTTAGCCGTGGTTTATTCGACGACGAGTACAGCGGGATATACAACAGGAAGCACAATGGGAAACACAGTCGGAAGTACAGCGGGCATCACAATGGGAAGTGCAACGGAAAAATCAGAGCGAAGAGGGGAGATAAGGGTAAGATTTCTCTCGGACGGCTCTGAAAAATTGCTTTACTCCGGCAAGTTGTATGACGCAGACCTGATAGAAGGCAAGGGCGTCTTTCTTTTAAGACCTTACGAACAGTCATTGAACATAAAGCTTATTACCTTCAACACCGCCTTTGACAGGATAAAGGAACACACGATAGAAAAGCCGAAGGAGCTTGGAGAGGCGTTCTCCCTCTTCAGCAACGGAGGCTTTTCCGGAGGAGAGCCCTTTGTTCTTGGCGCTGGCTCGCCGCCACTGAGCGTGGAAGTTGAAGGTCGTTCCCTTCCTCAGAAGCCGAATCTCTTCTATTCATACGCAGGCAAAAACTTTGAGAGGTTCGGGGGACAAATGCCATTCATGTTCTCAAGCGAGCTCCCCTCTTTTGACAGCTCAGAAAAATATACGGTTGTCGCCTACATGGACAGGAGAATAGTAACTCCCACTGTCATGGTGGCGGTATTTAGCAGCGGAGGAATGCTCGTAAAGAAGGATGTTATCATAGAGAAGCCGGGGGTCAGCACGGGCAGTCCGAGAGTGGCCCATCTTGGAGGAGACGTTTTCAGGGTCTTTTACCCTGTTGAGGATAAAGGAGAGAAAGTTTGGATATACAGAGCAAAGGATATAAAGGCTGACAGCATCGAGAGCCTCTACGAACTTCCTTCCGGAAAGGACAAGATGAGGCTGCTGACAGAGTCGGTCGAGACCTTCTCGAATTGCAGGAAGAATAATGATTACGGGTGCGTTTATGATTTGCTTGACCCTGCTTACAGATCCCAAAAATCGAAGGCCATACACGCGGAGATGATGAAGAGTATTGGCGCAACTATCATGGACTTCAAGTTCGAAAACTGCAAGATACTTGCGGACTCAGTTTTTGCCGCATGCGATGGCTACATTAAAGCGAAGCTGCCCGAAGAGATGAGGGGTGATAAGTTTACAAATCGCCTAAGGGAAAACGAGAGGATTGTAGAGCAGGAGATAAAAGGAGACCTATGGGTCTTCATAGATGGAACGTGGTACTACGTGCTCAATATGCCCATGCTCGGGTATGCCCTTCAGTGGTAAGCACCTGGCAGAATTCTTCGAGCCAGCGGGCTTCTCAGTAGTTTTTTTATGGCACTGAAGTAAGGAGTATGACGAAGGGGACGGCCTCCCGGCCGTCCCTGGATCTAACAGACCGAGCAGTCTCTCACCGCGCAAACTGTAATATCATCCGGACTACAGAAAATCTGTGTCGCCCATGGTATAGAAAAACTGATCTTTTATCTCGTCTTTCTTAAGCCATGCCGGATGTGTTGTTCTGGGGATACAGGTACCAGATTTGCGCACAGTGAAACCGAGTTGTTTGAGGCTTTTATTGAGGTATTCCGGATGCCAAAGCCGGAGGTTCCTGCATCCGGATACGACGGCATAATTTTCGGTTTTTTGAAATAATGCGGCAAGCTGCTGAAGCGGGCAGAGGAAATCAACAAGCAGAAGATCCTCTCCATCTTTTCTGAGGAGCACAAAACCAATCAGTTTTTGCTGCCAGCGCCTCCTTATACCCCATAGCTCATATGTAAAAAATGGATGCTCTTTATAGCGCCATTTCAGGTAGCTCCTGTTTCTGATAACGGCAAGGTTAAAGCGGTTCTTCAGGGAATCCCAGAGTGCGTCAATTCTTTCATCATCAAAATGCAGCGGAAATAATTTATAGAGAAAGCGCACAGGATTGTTGATGGGCTTCACTTCTTTGACAGACTCCCAGACATCTTCGACTTTTTCATACACACCCAGTATTTCCGGCAGGCGCATGGCGCGCTCATTAGGAAAGCCATATCCGAGCATAAAGCCGTCCTGGGCGGAAGCATCAGGCAGCAGCTCGGCGATTTTTTTGAAGAGCTTGGTGCCGCGGTATGACGGATGCACCATGACGTCACCAATTGCCATGCCGAACATTTCCCTGCTGTTGTGTACCATCTGTTGAGGCATGCCGCCGTAGTGGGCGATTACAGCCCCATGGACGTCTACGGCAACAGAGGCATATACGCGCGGCTTTCCGATGACATATTTCCACTGCCATTCAGCAAGAGACATCTCCCTGCCGAATATCTCCCTGAAAAGTTTGACGATACCATGCTCATCTCCCTTTTCATAAAGGCGTACTGTTAAAGACTCTCCCGGCATGCAGATTCCTCACAGGGTAAAGATAACATAATCTCTCAGGCGCGTGTCAGGAGCCCTGAAATAGAAATACCTCGTATCCCAATATATTATTTTCAAACATTGCGGTGTGCGTCTTCCAGCCTTCAATCAAAGACTCTATTTCCTGTCTTGCATTGCCCCTGATCGGAGAAAATTCGCTGATAAGGGAATCTTTATGATTAATAATATTCTTTAGCGCGATGTGCCTTGTCTTCATTACCTTAAGGGTAATATCTTTATTGAATCTAATACCAAAACCGTATTCATGGGCAATACTCTCAATCTCCTTTTTTTCATGGAAAGAATTACCAGCTGAATTTTCACGCCGGATTTCATCACATATCAAAATAAAGCCCCCTTTGTTCAAAAGCTCTTTACTGTGCGAAAAAAGAAATCTAATATCTTTTATATATTGAGCGGACTCCTGGAAAAGAATCAGGTCGAACAGTTCAGCGCTCTGGTAATCTTCGAATGAGGAGATTACGAGTTGAGACTTACATTCTCCGTATTTAACCTTTGCCATTTCCATGAGTTTCGTATCAGGAGAGATGCCGATTACACTATAACCTGCTGCTGCCAGGTCACAGGTTGTCCTGCCCAATCCGCAGCCGGAATCAAGAATCCTTTTCACCCCATCAGGTATTAAGGATTTCATCAGGGAGGCCAAATTTTCCTGGGCATCTTTTAATTGACGTGTGTCGTCTTCCCAAAGCCCATAATGCATATAGTCTATCAGGCCCGTACGATCAATTATGTAAGCATAATAACAGAAAGGAAATTCAAGAGTTTTTATGAGTTCCGTAAATTGATTATTCATCTGGAAATAACATTACAGCAAGTCAGGTTTTTAGTCAACGACTCTATAAAAGCCTTCTCCTGTCTCTGCCCGGGAAAAATCACATGCATCTCAGATCGTCCACTTGTAGGGTATATTGATGAATCCCATTTCCACACTTTCTTTCGGGACGGTAAATGGATCTGAGACCTTCATATCAAAGACATGAACAAATTGGTCGTCCATTGCATAAAGCTCGATAAAAAAAGTGCCTTCCTTTAACTGCAGAGCGGGGAAACAGAGATTGATTTCCCGGTTTCCGTATAAAGGATCGTAATCCTTCGTTCCTATCCCGATGATGTCAATCCCATCTATTCTCTTTAGTATCGCCGCTACATGATAGGATTGGGAGCTGTCCCGGGCCTCGATTTCAATTACGATATTCAGGTCATCACCGCATCTCACGGTCGGAAAAGGCGTAACAACGACGTTACGGATCAATACCAGGGAGGATGATGAAGACTCCACCGCAGTTGTTGCCTCTGCTGTTTCACTCCGATTCAGCGCCTCTTTTTTCAGCTGATACGTTTCGTAAGCCTGTGTGACCGCATGGGGAGTGCCATGCATCGTAACTGAGCCGTTCTTCAGCCAAATGACCCTGTCACACAACCTGTTGATATAGTACATATTGTGAGAGCAGAAGACGATTGTCTTCCCCTGCTTTTTAAACGCAAGGATCTTCTCCGCGCTCTTCTTTTGGAAATAGAGATCCCCCACAGAGAGCGCTTCGTCAACAACAAGTATGTCCGGATCCACTGCCATGGCAACAGAAAAGGCGAGCCGCACATGCATCCCCGAAGAATAGGTCTTAATGGGATAATTGATATGCTTACCTATGCCGGCAAAAGAGATTATATTTTCAATCCTCTGCTTCATTTCCGAAGAGGATATGCCGAGAAGGGAACCGTAAAAGTATATATTCTCAATGCCGGTAAACTCGGGATGAAATCCTGAACCGAGTTCAAGCAACGACGAAACCCTCCCCTGAACATGAACTTCGCCTTCTGTCTGTTTAAGGGTCTTCGATAGTATTTTCAGGAGAGTAGACTTTCCGGCCCCGTTTTCTCCGATAATGCCGAAGGTCTCTCCTTGCTTCACGTCAATATTAATCCTGTCAAGGGTGACGAATTCGTCGTGATACTGCTTGCGGAAGAGCATCTCTTTAAGCCTGTCTATCGGCTTCGCATATAATTTGTAAGCCTTTATGAGATCTTTTGTGGTTATTACGGAAATTTCCATGTTAGAGTATGTCTGCAAAGCCTTCGTTCAGTTTATTAAATACCCTTATGCCGAGGAACAAAAACAATCCGGAAACAAAGACCATCCCTCCCATATGCCACAGACCCGGCAAAGATCTCTCGAAAATTATTATGTGATAGGCTTCAATATATAGGGTGACAGGGTTCAGATATGCAAGGCTTCTGAATTTATCAGGAATGGCGTCAAGACTATAGATCACAGGGGATAAAAAGAACATCCCCTGGAGCAGATACCCTATAACCTGCTGGAGGTCTCTCACATAGGGAATAACTGCCGCCATGAGCATACCTGCTCCTAAAGAAAACAGAAGCTGGAGCAAGAGCACAGGAATTATGAAAAACAGGTGGAAGTGTGATAACCCGGAAACAGTATAGATTATGATAAAAAAGATAACCCCGATCATGTTGTGCAGATAACCCGAGAGTGTTACTGATATGGGCAGGACGATATTCGTGAAGGGGACCTTTTTCACCAGTTCGGCATTCTCGATGATCACCGTCCCTGATCTCAGAATTCCATCAGGAATGGAGAGCCAAAAAAAATAGGTCGACAGAAGATAATAGATGTAGGGAATCTGGGCATTGGAATAAGGTCTCACCCGCATTATTGTCGAAAAAACAAACCAGTAAAGGAGTATCTGGAATATCGGCATGGCAACAGTCCAGAGAAGCCCCAGGCCTGAACCGGCATATCTGACTTTTATGTCCTTAACAACGAAGTACTTAAGAAGGTTAAAGCGTGTTGACATAATAAGCCTTAAGTATACTTTATTTATACCGTGAATATCTACGCGCGATACTCTGTTTTACTAACAGAGGTGTTCAATCACTCTTGAGATAACTTACCAATTTTTTGTAATACACCCGGGACCGTGCTCCCTCAGGAAAGAGGGCATCTCTCAGCCGGTAGTATCTCTTTGCCAATTTCCAGAACAGACTTTTCTCCCTCTGTTGCCGTTCGCTCTCATATTGTTCCTTTTGGGACAGCAATGCGCTTATTTCCGCATTCTTCTCTCCTAATTCGAACAGAAGCGTGTCCAGAGTCTTCAATCTCGGCAAAAAAGACTTCTGCGGATCAGTAAAGTAAAAATCATAGGTAATCCAGCTTAACATTGTATTTCTGGATAATGGTTTGGTGATAAACCAGAATGCTTCAAAAAACCCTGTCTCCCGGGCAAAGAGCATTCTGAAACGTGCAAGGCCTTTCACTGCCTCACAATATAGATCAGGATTATTTTGCAGGCTCTGCCTGTATAAGGTCATGGCTCTTTCTTTCTGAGGCATTGTTTTCGAAATATTTACGAGGAGATTGAATCGTATCGGCTGATAGACTTCATAGAAGGCGATGCCGGCATTATGTCGTTCCTCAAGAAATCTTAAAGCTATACCGGCAACCGCAATATGGTCTTTGTGATGATCCAGCGGAGATGGTGCAAAGATGATGTCAGGAAGAAATTCTCTGGTCAATGTGTCGACTTTCGACCATATTTCAGTGGTGAAGGCATCCAACCTACCATCCGGAAAGTCCCAAAACTGTACCTCTCCTATGCCGAGCACCTTTGATGCCTGCATTGCCTCCTGCTTGCGTATTTCCATTAATGCCCGGTTGCTGATGTCAGAAGACAGCTCATTGGCGTTAGAAATAACTACTAAGCGGATATCAGCACCTTGTAACGCATAGAGTGCAATAGTACCCCCGCATCCGATAGTCTCATCGTCGGGATGAGGGGCAAGAATCAGGACGCGTTTTGCCTCAGGCGGATCTGAGTAAGTGAGCGATGTCATGTCAATTGTAAGACCGCTGCCATTTTCTCTTGCCACAATTCGATGGTGTACTGTTGTTCAACAGTTTCACGCGACTCCGCTCCTATTCTGCATCTCCATTCTTCGTTTGCCCTTAGCAGTTTTATTTTATCAAGAGCGGAAGCAGCCAACCGTTCTGATCCTTCAGAAAAATCAGGGAGCAGGAGTTCCCGAAACGGTTCGCACTTATAGATAGTCTTGGCTACACCGACATTTGTTGTAATAACGGGAAGTTCGCACGCCATTGCTTCAATAATAACATATCCAAATGCCTCATACCTTGAGGGGAAAAGCATGAAGTCGGAAGCAGAATAGACCTGGGTCAATTTCTCATGGTCCATCTCCTCAAGCACGAGGATATTGCTGCTGGCGGGCAAGATATTTCTGTCACTGCCGGTGCCCATCACTAAGACCCAGAATGTTTCAGGGTCGGCTGCTATGACTTTTTCCAGCACGGACGCTCCCTTGGTTTCATCCCATCTTCCAACATAAAGACCGACAAAGGAATCCTCGGGGATGCCGAAGGATCTTCTGGCCCTCTGTTTATTCAATTTTCTGAAGGTGCCTGTGTCAATACCATGCGGAATGAGTTCGATGTCCTTAAAATTGTAATAATCCCTTAATTCATCCCGAACGCTCTCACTTACGGCAATGTTCAATCTTCCGAATCCGCTTGTTGCTTCACAGAATTCTCCGCATAACAGCTTCCATTCGAGATAGACAGAATAGGGGATTACATTCAGTAGTTTCTCTGCAAATGCGGCATGGGTTGAGTGAAAAATGTTCAGAGTTCTCACTCTGGGGGGGAAATACCCGAACCCGTAAAAGGAGTTTGCAATTATGACATCATATTCAAGGTCGAATTTGAACATTTCCCTGCCCAAATGATAGAGCTTGCCAATGAAATTATTATGAAAACCGGGATCTTCTTTGATCATGCCAGTGTGATAAATATCAACCGAGGCATTATTTTTAATCAGAAAATTGATGAGCTGAATCGTATATGTCTCAATTCCGCCTTTAAAGACAGAAGGGTCAAATGCCGTAATTATTGCTACTTTATACTGTGGAATGCTCATGGTAACGATACCTTTTGCAGAATTGAGAGAGACGTAACGATTCTATGATTTCTTTACCCTTTTGGGTTTTGATGGGTCTTTGACCGAGACCTCAATCCTCTCCTCTCCTCTGACCATCACAACCCTGTCAGTGAAGACCTCGGTCAACATATAGCCGCTCAGGCTTTTGCCCTGGGATACGGTATGCTGCCTTTTCCCCCTCCCGGGGGTAGACTGCGGGGACTTTAGATCGTCCATAAAGGCGAGTTTCAGTGTGTCTGAGATCAAGGTTCCGTACAGCACAAAATCGGCTTTAGGGACTGCCTGCGCTTCTGTTGCCGTAAGAGGTATTTTTCTTTCCGGGTGAAAAACGTTCTGCTCTGTTATCGTCACAAAGTCAAAAGGCGAAGGTGTCTTTGTCAGATCAGCTCTGTTTTCGGCGCCGAATTCAGGCTTTTCCTGTTTAACGGCAACCGGAGGCGCGTACTGATTGTCCTTGTTCAATAATGGAAGCAGCTTATAGCCGACAAGAAAAATGAGTATCCCTGTCAGTATTATATTCAGCAGATTGATATGGGAAAGCAAATGTCTTGCCCTGCTCATTTCATTTAGCGCCGGTTAATGCAGATATATCTATTTTTACCAACAGGTCTTTCGGACTGATGGGGTTTTTCACCCTTGTTTCAAGCTCTTTTACAACGAGATATGGAGTGCGTGTTTCTATTGAATATAAGATCTCGCTGAGGACATGAGTATCGGGCATTACAGCATCCAGACTAACGGTTATAACTTTATACTTGCCCAGGTCTTCGGGTCGGCCTACCCTTTGACTCGATATCGCACCTCCCTTCTCAACAACGATCCCTGTGACAATTTCCTGAAGAGTTGCTGCAGCGAGGGAAGGAGTCTGTCCTTCGATCAGTTTGGAAGCATCTGACTTGCTTTCGGTTTTTAATAAGCTGATCTGCTTTTCTATCATGGGTTTTTCTGCTATCAGGGCCATGTACTTCTGCATCAGTTTAAGCTTGATCTCCTGTTCTTCTTTTACAGAAGCCTTGTCAGTTCTTATGCCCTGATAGCCATACTTGTACGCAACCATGAAGACCAGGATGAGCATCAGCGGGACCGCAAAAAAAAGTGTCTTATTTCTTTTCATTATTTATTTTTTCACCGGTGCTGTTATTGAGGTCTTCCAACTCCATCTTTATATTGAACCGCTCGGCATTCATTCTCTGATCCCTGATAGTTGGAGACGAAAACTCCACCTTTCTGAAATATTTTGAGGCCTCTAATTTAGGCAAAAGCTCGGTTGCTGTGCCTGCATACCCTTCGATTTCGACTGATGTTGTCGTGAGCCTTACCCTTGATAGCCAGGCTGTTTTGGGGAGTGTCGAGGTAAGTTCTTTTATGATGTTCAGTGTCATAATCCGGTCATGCTTGAAATTCTGTATGGAGGAAATATCTGAACGGAGAGATTCAGCTTCCTTTATTAAATCTTCGACTTTTCTTGCCTCTTCTTTTTTTGCGGCGATTTTTTCGGATATTTCCTGAAGCTTCCTTTTCTCTATCTTGAGGGGCGCAATCCTATATCCCCCCAGGACTGTCATGATTATCAGCAACAGCAGTATCGTCAGGGCGTAGGGGACTTTTTGTTTTTCATGACACCCTTTCTTCAGCAGATTTATCTCCTCAGTCTTCTTCCCTAAGGATTGCAATACACTTCCGACTGCGGCCCAGGGCACATCGTTCAGTGGTTGCGGCAAGCGCAGACCAATGTCTGTTTCCTCCAGAAATCTGAGCGGCATACCCACCTTTGCCTTGAGCATCTCTTTAAAGACAGGGTTATTATCTCTTAACAATGCAATAATTTCAGGGGCGCTGTTTCTGCCCTTAGACGACTGAAGCAAGGACGTAATCTCTGCACAGAGTATCGTAACCTTTGCTGTTTCATCACTCCCCGTGAACGTACCCGAAAAATTGTGTGCCGGCAGGCCATTGCTGAAAAGAGCTCCCTCGTAACTGCTCTTTCCTGCTTCCAGAAAAAGGAAGTCCGATTTATCAGCTCTATGGCTGTATAAGGTGCCGATTGCAGACAGATTTACGGTGATCCTGTCCACAACATAACCGCCTTCCTTCAGAACATCCAGATATGGCTTAAGCTGGTCGGTTTTTACTGCCATGAGCAGTATGGATAACCGTTCCCCCTTGTCTTCAACTACCCGAAAATCAAAAAAAGCCTCTTCAGCAGCAAAGGGAGTCAGCCGATCGAGTTCATAGGCTATTACCTCGTTGAGATTATCTTTCACCGTTGAGGGGAGGTCTACAGTTCTGACAATCGTCCATTCCTTCGGGATGCTGAGGGTTATACCTGACTTTGGGAGGTCAAATTCGCTGAATGCCAATGACAGGGAAGACAACAGTTCTTCCGGTTGCGGGTAGTGGTCTTCTGTATACAGGTATTTCTTTATTCTTTTAATGCGAATTGCTGAAAGAACACGAGTCCCGTACGCCAGAGAAACATTTCCTCTCTGTAAGGCAACTGAGATTTCTTTCAGGGGAAAGATACGGTCGTCTGCAGGACTCAAGGTGAGCACCTTCAGGATGGCATCCCATATTCCGGACAGTTTAGCTCCCTGCCTGGGAGGGACGATGAGTATATTCCTGATATTTTTCATATGGCTCATGGTGCACTATCGGCAGGACTTTTATAGTAATTGTATTTGAATCTATTATTACCATCAAGAGTGATCGTGGCCCGGAGAGGATAACCGGCACGCTCTGTGCCAATAAATCCGGCTGATTCAATGGTAAATGAAATGGCCTGCATCAGGCCAATATAACGTGATGCCAGAGAATAGTTATTTCCGAGAACTCCCTGGATATCCTGTATCTCCCTGGTCTCCCTGACAGCAAGCAGAGCATCAGCAAGCTCAGGAGTTATTCCGGGTATAGCCAATAAGACCTCTTTAGGTGCGGCATTTATATTGATCTGTTTCGCTCCTGAATGGACCGTAAGAAAATCAATTATTCCCTTTTTTCCCCGATCTCCATAAAGTATCTCAGGGGTCATACCTTTGATCAGAAGAAGCTCCTCCAGGGTTTCAAAGTAAGCATTTTTTGCCTTATACGGGTTTGGTAAAGACATATAATAGTCATCTTCTGCACCATGCAGCCGGTGAAGGTTGTCCGGATCCTTCCAGTCCATGATTGAATCCACAATAGTCTCTGTGTGATCGGCGTTTACGCCGAGATTTAGCAATAAAGTTTTTAATATTAACTCAGGCGTTGTATTTATGTCTACCTTGCCGCTTTCGTTCACAATGCTGATCGTGTAGTACCCATTGTCGGTTAATAGCTTGTACCGTCTGCCGTCTGTTCTCCAAACCTCGCTTCCTGCTATTACCGTTGGTGCATTCCTGTTTTCATTCAGATAAAATAACTCGGCTATCCCTCTTTCTATTCCGGCTTCAGCAAGGAATTTCTTTTCGACTGTCTGCCTGAAGGACAGGGCGGCATAGGCTTCTGTCCGTGCCATATACGAAAACGAAAAAACAATAACGGTCAAAATGGTCAGAACCCAAAGCACCATGAGCAATGCAATGCCTCGCTCTGTCCCCGAAGCCGCTCCTGTCCAGTCACGGGTTCCTGACTGAATGACTGTATTGAGACGTATCTTCCGCACGCTCTACTTTCCTTTTTTTTCAGATATGCCTTGCTTGTCAATAGCCCGGTTTGGCATAGTCTGCGATAGTGTTCCGGCTGTCCTCAGCGGTATGATCATCGAAATATCCTTCTCTCCGTAAAGAAGATGCAGTTTTATTTTTCCGGGGATATTCGCCATATCTGTCCAGGCTTCCACCCATCTCCCCTCTTCCTCCGTAGGGTCCTTGAAAAAATACTCGAAATGTATTGCATCAGCTGAGCGGAACAGTTTTGATTCCCTATTGCCGGTCATGCCTATAATATTCTCGGATATTGATAATAACTGTTTCCCTGTATCATCCGACTCGACCTTGTATCTGACCAGTACATACCCCTTCTGGCCTCCCCACAGGGAATAGTTGGTGGCAAGCTGCAGCGAACCCCTGTTCCCCTGAAAATAGTATTTTCTTTCACCCTGTTCCTCGTAAGAAAGCGGGATCTGGGACTGGATCTGCGAGTCGATGATAGTAAAAGATGCCCGTATCCTTTCAAGGTGGTCGATCCTTTTTTCTCCAGCGCTGACCGTGCGCAGGCCAAGCCGCATGGCACCTGTCGCAATTAAGGCGATGGCCCCTATCATAACAAGCGAGATAAGCAGTTCAAGAAGCGTGAACCCACGGGAATCATTACACAGCAGAAGATATCTTTTCTGACAACCCGTGCCCGGGCCGGCCGGTTTTATCCCGGGAATAGGGTAATTAGCTTTCCACATATTCAGCTGAGGGCTCATATCTGTTTCTTCACCATCTTCAGGGTTTTGAGGTTAAAAGTCCTTTCTTTTGAGCCCTTAGACCAGAAGACCGTCAGGCTGATCTCAAGCAGTTCAATCTGAAGATTTTTCGTCCTGTCACTTTCAGTCCTTCTCACAACAGCATCTATTCGGTAGCCATTCCCCGTTGACTCAGTCCAGACGCGCTCTGCCAGGGTCTCGCTATCGAGGATCTCTCTCATCTTTGATTCTGCCAGGATAACGGCATGGGATATATCATCCGACTTCACTATCCCTTTCAGATTTGCCGAGAAGAGTTCAAAAATAGCAGCTAATGCAATGCTCAGCAGTACCAGGGCAACAAGTACTTCGAGAAGGGTAAATCCTCTGTCAGTACTGCTGAATACAGGATATCTTTTTTGTCTGTTGGGTTTCATCTATCGAATTATCACGGCACCTGCAACAGGGTCTATATCTATTCGTGCCACCCTGGCGTTATTCCAGAGAATGACTGTTCCGCCTTCGGTGCTCCCTGTCGCCTGGAAGGCGATAGGGTAGCTGCCGCGTGTAAGTTCACCTGCCAGCGGGTCTATTATTTTGAAGAATATTCCGGATGGCAGGGTTTTTCCGGTCTGTCCTTCCATGCCATAGCTCTTTGCGTCCATATTTATTATGACGATCTGCTTTTCTCCGTTACGCTGTGCAAGATGTTTAGCCTGCCGCATGGTGGCTGCAATTTCTCTTGCCGTTGCATTAAATCTGCCGGTCGGGAGTGTATTTGCAAAAAAAACCGAAGAGAGGCCAAGCATGAGCGTAATCAGGAAGAGCACAATTATCAGTTCAAGCAGTGTAAAGCCGGTTCTGTCGAGTTTCATGCCTTATTGCCGGGCATTTATAACGGCAGGTCAGTCATGCTGAATATGCCCATCAGCATCGAAAGAACGATGAATCCTATGATCAGCCCCATGCCCAGGATCAGTGCCGGTTCGAGAAATCCTATGAACCTTTTCATGGCAGTTTTGAGACCCTTTTCGTATGTGGATGCGACCTTCAGCAGCATTGTATCGAGTTGACCCGTCTCCTCGCCTACCTTTATCATGGACAGGGCAAGGGGAGGAAAAACATTTGCATTGGATAATGGCCCTGCTATACCCTTGCCCTCTTTTGCGCCTTTTGTAACCGCATCGATTGTCAAGGCTATGACCTGGTTATTAATGATATCCTTTGCGTTTTTCAATGCCTGAAGAAGGGGCACCCCGCTTTTTAAAAGTGTGCCGAGGGTCCTGGTAAACCTTGCTGTTTCAAGCTTGACGATTACGTCTCCGATGAGTCTTAGCTTGAAAGCATCCCATCTGTGCCTGCCATCCGCAGACCGCATGTAGTTTCTGAAGGCAACCCATCCTGCCACGGCTGACAAGAGGATTATCCACCAGTATGATTTCATGATAATGCTGAATTTGATAAGAGCCCGAGTTGGCAGCGGCAGGGATGCGCCCATTTCGCTGAATATGATCGAGAATTTTGGAAGGACATAGACCAGAAGAATGATTATCGAGAACCCGCCTGTAATAAGCAGGATAGCCGGATAGATCATTGCAGAAAAAATATGTTCCTTGAGCTCTCTTGAGGATTCAAGGAACTCATTCAATTTATCCAGGACGACGTCCAGTACACCGCCGACTTCGCCTGCCCTTATCATGTTTATATACAGTTTTGAGAACATTTTGGGATGTTTCTGCAGGGCATCAGAAAAGGAACTGCCCTCCCTGATCGATTTGAGGATAGACTGGATGACGACTTTCATCTCTTTGCCTTCAGATATCTCAGCGAGCATATTAAGGGATCTGTCAATCGGCAAGCCTGCACTCAACAGTGCGGAAAGCTCTGTAGTGAATGTCAGCATATCGCCCTTTGACGACCTGAACGATAACTTTCTTTTGGTGCCTTCGGATGAGGCGCCGATTTTTAAGGGGATAATACCTGAGTTTTTCAGCCTGTTAATTGCAGTCGGTTCATCAGCAGCTTCTATTACACCTTCAACAATTTGGCCGTCCGGGGTGGTGGCCCTGTACGAAAAAATGGGCACTTATGTCTCCTGTGTTACCCTGAGTACTTCGCTCAGGGTAGTGATCCCCGCCCTGATTTTTTCAGCGCCATCTTCCAGAAGGGTCTTCATCCCATGCTGTCTGGCCATAGCTCTTATCTGATTTGAATCAGCATTTTTCAACCCAAGTTTTCGGATGTCGTCGTCAATAATCAGGAGTTCAAATATGCCGGCCCTGCCGAAATAGCCGGTATGAGCACACTGCTCACACCCTGCGCCTCTGTACAGTGAAGTCTCCCTCTCGATCCCGAGTTTCAAGAGCTCTTCTCTGTCAGCGGTTGAAGGGTCTGTCTCCTTGCAGGAAGGGCATATTAGCCTTACGAGTCTCTGCGCAAGCACCCCCCTGATTGTAGATGACAGAAGAAAACTTTCAACACCCATATCAAGGAGCCTCGTGAGAGCGCTCGGTGCATCATTTGTATGCAGGGACGAAAATACCATATGACCGGTCAATGCTGACTGGATGGCGATTTCGGCAGTTTCGAGATCTCTGATCTCGCCTATCATAATGATGTCAGGGTCCTGCCTGACAATATGTCTGAGCGTATTCGAAAAATTAAGGCCTATCTGCGGTTTGACCTGGATCTGATTGATTCCCTTGAGTTGATATTCAACCGGGTCCTCAACCGTGATTATTTTTTTTTCGGGTGAATTGATCTTATCCAGAGCTCCATAGAGAGTAGTCGTCTTCCCGCTTCCCGTAGGGCCGGTTACCAGGATGATCCCATTGGGCTTTCCGATCAGCTGCTGAAATTGTATGAGCATCTTTGGCGGAAAACCGAGAAGTGCCAGGTCTATTGTTATGCCTTCTTTGTGAAGAATTCTCATGACAACGCTTTCACCATGAAGGATCGGTATGGTGGATACCCTAAGATCCACCTCTTTTTCTCCCACCTTAAGTCGTATGCGTCCGTCCTGCGGCAGCCTTCTTTCCGCAATATTCAATTTTGCCATGATCTTGATCCTTGAAATGATTGCGGCCTGCAGTTTCTTGGGGGTGGATTCTGCATCGTGCAATACGCCATCGATGCGGTACCTGACCTTTAATTCATCATCGAACGGTTCTATATGGATATCGCTTGCGCGTCCCTCGACCGCTCTGGTTATTAGAAGGTTCACAAGCCGTATGATGGGGGCCTCTGAAGCAAGATCCTTCAGATGTCCGATATCCTCTTCATCTTCCCTGACGAACTCGAACCCCTTTTCCCCCATATCTTCCACAATCTTGTTTATATCCTGCGATTCCTGACCATAGAATTTGGCTATATATTCACCAAGGGCCCTGCGGTCAGCCGCAAAGACCCGGATTTCTGCAGACGTTGCGACCCTGAGGGCATCTATGGTCTCCCGGTCATCAGGGTCTGCCATTGCCACTTTCAGCACGTTTTGCTTCAATTCCAGGGGAATAACCATGTTTTCGCGAATAAAGCGGGGAGATATGGCAATAAGCACGAACGGCACTTTTGGGAGGTCTTCACTGTTAATAAATGGTCTTTTTAAGGCAGAATCTGCTGTGGTCAACATGTTGAAAATTATAACATACGGGTAGTTTTTTTACCAAAATCGGGGTCGTTCCATAGGGATTTCACGACCATGCTAAACCAAGAAATTTCTTCTCAATATCTCTGCGCGAAAGATAAGGCCGCACAAGCCCAAATCTGTGCCCTATTTATGCATGTGGCACATTACTTCAAACGAACTAATTGCCAGTAAAGTTCTGACCTGTGACATTGGCTCCGCTGACAGTGACTGCCCTGTTGACAGGAGTAAACGTATTTCCAGGCTTAGCTGGAGTGACCGTATAGTTGCCATTTGCAAGTCCCGTGAAAGAGTAATTGCCTGATGCATTGGTAGTTATAGTGCCACTGGCGGCCCCGGATAAGGTCATCGTAACACCGGACAACGGACCGCCTCCAGGACCAATGCCTCCCGAAGTTGCCACACTCCCGGAGATGGAATAGGTCGCTGCTGAGGCCTGGGCAGTAAAGTTCTGACCTGTGACATTGGCTCCGCTGACAGTGACTGCCCTGTTGACAGGAGTGAAAGTATATCCGGCAAGACCTGGCGTAACCGTATAGCTGCCATTTGCAAGTCCCGTGAAAGAGTAATTGCCTGATGCGTCGGTTGTTGTGGTGCCACTGGAGGCTCCAGAGAGTGTAATCGCAACACCGGACAACGGGCTGACGCCGAGCGTTACTGTGCCTGAGATTGAGTAGCTCCCAGGAACGGCAGCCTGGGCAGTAAAGTTCTGGCCTGTTACATTGGCGCTGCTGATTGTGACAGCCCTGTTGACAGGCGTGAAGGTATATCCGGTTCTGGATGGAGCAACGGTATAGCTGCCATTTGCGAGGCCAGAGAATGTGTAATTACCCGATGCGTCGGTTGTTGTTGTGCCACTGGAGGCTCCGGAGAGTGTCATCGTTACGCCGGACAACGGGCTGCCCGATCCCCCACCTGGACCAATGCCCCCACCTGAAGTTGCCACATTCCCGGAGATGGAGTAGTTCCCTGGGACGACAGTCTGAGCAGTAAAGTCTTGGCCTGTAACATTGGCACTGCTGATTGTGACTGCCCTGTTTGTCGGAGTGAAGGTATATCCGGCAAGACCCGGCGTGACTATATAGTTGCCATTGGCAAGACCGGAGAACGAGTAGTTGCCAGACGCATTGGTTGTAGTGGTGCTGCTTGCAGCCCCGGATAGGGTCATGGTGACCCCGGACAGGGGATTGCCGCCTGAGGTGACCGTGCCGGAGATGGAATAGGTCGCTGCTGAGGCCTGGGCAGTAAAGTTCTGACCGGACACATTGGCGCTGCTGATTGTGACTGCCCTGTTTGTCGGAGTGAAGGTATATCCGGCAAGACCTGGCGTGACTGCATAGTTACCATTGGCGAGGCCAGTGAACGTGTAATTGCCTGAGGCATTAGTAGTTGTGGTGCCACTGGAGGCTCCGGAGAGTGTTATAGAAACTCCGGACAAAGGACTACCACCGGAAGTGACCGTGCCGGAGATGGAATAGGTCGCTGTTGAGGCCTGGGCAGTAAAGTTCTGACCTGTGACATTGGCTCCGCTGACAGTGACTGCCCTGTTGACAGGAGTAAACGTATTTCCAGGCTTAGCTGGAGTGACCGTATAGTTGCCAGTTGCAAGTCCCGTGAAAGAGTAATTGCCTGATGCATTGGTAGTTGTAGTGCCACTGGCGGCCCCGGATAAGGTCATCGTAACACCAGACAACGGACCGCCTCCAGGACCAATGCCTCCCGAAGTTGCCACACTCCCGGAGATGGAATAGGTCGCTGTTGAGGCCTGGGCAGTAAAGTTCTGACCTGTGACATTGGCTCCGCTGACAGTGACTGCCCTGTTGACAGGAGTGAAAGTATATCCGGTTCTGGATGGAGTAACCGTGTAGTTACCGTTAGCAAGTCCGGAGAACGAGTAGTTGCCGGATGCGTCGGTTGTCGTGCTGCTGCTTGCAGCCCCGGACAGGGTCATAGTGACGCCGGACAGGGGATTGCCGCCCAAGGTGACTGTGCCTGAGATTGAGTAGGTTACTACCGCGCCTGCTGTTGCAGCAAGGAGATTAATGCGGGGTTTGGTGATAAAATTTCTTGAATCAGTAACCAATACCCCTGTGCCTGTCATGCGCTGGACAGTCTGGTCTGGAGTGTCTGAAGGAAAGGCTCCTGCTCCTTTCAATACCGCAATAGACCCGGCAATATGGGGTGTTGCCTGCGAAGTGCCATACATTATCCACCCTCCGGCAGTAATATCAGCACCCGGCGCCAGTATGGTCAGGAAGTTGGAGCTGTTCGAAAAACAGGTCACTTTGTCAGGAGCCGTGGTTGAGTCAGTACAGCCCGAATAGCCGACCCCCCCAATATTACCGTCATAAACTGCGCCTACCGAGACTGCAGCAGGCACACACGCAGGAGAAGATATACCGTCAATATATGAATCATTGCCTGATGCGATAGCCGCAAGAATCCCTGCTGCCTTCGCATTGTTGATCGGTGGAGCAAAGACATCATCCGGACAGGGCGCAGGGTTATTGGCCCCATCACCAAGACTCAGGTTCATGGCCACAATGTTATACGCTGACTTCTTCGCAATAACCCAGTTGATGGCAGCAATAATGTCCGAATCCCATCCTGAGCTGCCGGTGAAAACATCAAGCCCTATGATTTTTGTATCAGGTGCAACACCCGCCACAATGCCTGAAACATTACTTCCGTGACCGTTATCATCGAGCACCCCGTCGCTGGGTGCAAAATCATGAACACAGGCAACCTTGCAGCCTGCAGGGGCTGCAGGTGGCGCTGCCAAGCAATTCCCACCTGGACAGCAGTCAGCAGGCGGTGTTGTGCCGCAGGAACCTGGGGAGTTATTAAAAGCAGAGTGCAGATAATTTACGCCAGTATCAAGAACTGCTACTGCTGTGTTGCCACCCTTTAGGCCTAAGGCAGCTACCTGAGGCTGATTGATAAAAGGAAGACTTGACGTGAGAACCGGATACTTTACTCCATTAGGAAAAATCTTCAGCACACCAGGTTGGGACAGCAGTCTCTGCATGCTATTGAGGGAGTCCACTCGCATAAATACCATCGGAAGATGACTGTAGTCTGTTATGACCTCCTGCTCTCCAACAGGCAGAATACCCATGATTTCTTGCTTCAGGACTTCATATCTTGCCTTCTTCACCTCAAGTATCTCACTTGTGTCATGACTGGAGCCGATAGCTGATCGCATTGTTGCTGCTTCATTCTGAACAGCAATATCGTCGAAAAGAACTATGATCTCCTCGGACTGTCCTGCGGCCACAGCCTCAAGGACCTCAAGAGGAGCCTTGTCAATACCTGCAGCTTGAGCATATGCCCTGGTTACGTTAAACAACGTAACAATTGCCACCAGATACACCAAAAACTTCATATACAATCTATCATTTACCGATATAATCATTTCAAGAACCTCCTACTTTACTTATTTAGTATAGTAATCACTAAGAGAATTAAGCAAACTTTTTGCTGCGTCTGTAACACGCTGCCTGAAGGTACATGAAACAGCCGGAAATCGACGGACTTTTTCTCCATGGGGCATATTATTACCACAATTAGGAGCAGCTTTAATCCGGAGACAATATTCTGCGAAATCTCCTGTGTGATACAATTACAGATAATGCGCGAAAAGTGGCAATGCTGGCTGGTTTGGTGAGTGATAGTGATCGCGGCTCAAAATAACACAAGTCAGAAAAGGTCATGCAAGGTGAAGGTAGCCTGGAAGACAGCGTTGGGGCATGTCAGAGAGAACAATGAAGATGCCGTCCTGGTCGATGAACAGCATCGCATCTTTCTGCTTGCAGACGGCATGGGCGGACACAATGCCGGAGAAGTTGCAAGCGATATCGCGGTAAAAGAGGCACATGCCTTTATCCTGAAAGAAATAGAGCAGGCAGGGGATGAACGTGCGGTGCTGGCTGTCATGGAAGAGGCTTTGTACCGGGCGCACCGCGCTGTTCAGGCCAAGGCAGCATCCGATGAGGCGCTCTATGGCATGGGAACAACGCTTGTTGAACTGTATATCAGAGACGGAAATGCATTTGTCTGTCATGCCGGTGACAGCAGGGCCTATCTGTTTCGGGACACATTACGGAGAATTACCAGGGACCATACCTTCAGCGATGCGTATGCCGAACATGGTCCCCGGAAGGGTGAAAAGGTTCCCCAGCGCATGTGGCATGCTCTTACGCAGGCGGTTGGACCTCGTGCATGTCCTGTCCCGGACACAAAAACTGTAGCACTGCTTCGCGCGGATATTCTGCTTCTCTGCTCTGATGGACTGACAGACATGCTGGGTGATGACGATATTCAGGATATCCTGTCAGTGCATAACGGGGAGATGAGCAGTGTGGTGGATGCCCTGGTCCGCAGTGCAAATAATAAAGGTGGCAAGGATAACATATCTCTGATTGCGGTGATGCAATAATCCATGACTGATCCAATAAAGGGCGAGACTGCCGTACCGGAAGCGGTCATCATCGCCTGCAGCAGTTGTCAGGTAAAAAACAGGGTTCTCAGATCAAGACTGCCGGAACAGCCGAAGTGCGGAAAATGCGGGTCTTTGTTGAACTCTGGCCTAAAGCCTCCCACCGGCAGATCTGAGCCGCGGTCTGCCGAAAAACCCCGATTCGGGCAAGATCGGGAAAGCCCTGTTTGTTCCGGGGAACGAAGCTATAAGGTCGATGACGTGATCGGTGGAAGATATCAGGTCCAGGAAATATGCGGCGGCGAAGGCAAGAGCGCCATGGGCATTGTCTATGTCTGTTACGACTGTGAGCACCAGAGGTCGCTGGCACTGAAGACATTGCAGAACAGATATCTTGACTCAAAAAAAACCATGGATAATTTCAAGAAAGAGGCGCTCGCCTGGATATATCTTGAAAAACATCCCTATATCGTCAGGGCATACTGGGCCCGCGAGATCGATCACCATATGTTCATCGGCTGCGAGTACATATCTCCTGACGGGTTGGGCAGAAATACGATCACGCCATATCTGAAGAGCCCGTTCTCTCTTAAGCAGACATTGAAATGGGCGATCCAGTTCTGTTACGGCATGGAATATGCCTGCTCAAAGGGTGTCACACCTCACCGTGACATAAAGCCGGATAATATCATGATAACTATGGACGGCGATGTGAAGATCACGGATTTTGGTCTTGTCGGACTATGGAACAAGGCTGAGCAGACAGAGGAGATCAGGGATCTGATACAGAAGAACCAGAAAGGGCTGACATTCCTTTCGACCTATAACAACAGGATAGTTGCCGGTTCGCCTCCGTGGATGGCTCCGGAACAGTTTTACGGCGTTTCTGAGGTGAAAAGTGATATCTACAGCTTCGGCATCATTCTTTTTCAAATGGTGAATAACGGAAAACTCCCCTTTGAACCGCGGAAAGGCGATACCTGGAGGCATGCTCATAAGGACTATCCGATACCGAAAATACCCGGAAAAGGAGAGGTTCTTGCCGACGTTATCACAACGTGTCTGCAGAAGAGACGTGATAAACGGTATGAAGATTTTCGTTCCCTGAGGATGGACCTTGAGAAGATATTTCATCGGGAGATCACAAAGAGAACAGGAGAAAAACCTCCGCCACCGCCCCATATTGAGGATCTTAAAGATGGCGAGCTTATCAATAAGGGCATGTCGCTGACCAATCTTGGCCTTGTTGAAGAAGGGATCAGGAACTACAGAGAAAGCATTCGGCTGAACCCAAAAAATGCGGATGCACACTATAATCTTGGCAATGCATTAGCACAGAAGGGTCTTTTTAAGGAGGCGATCATCTCTTATCGCGAGGCTCTCCGCATTGATAGTGATCTGAATGCTGCGCATTTTAATCTCGGGATCGCCTTGTTCAATAGCGGGCATATAGACGCGGCAATAACGGAATACAAAGAGGCATTACGATCCAATCCCGATTTTGATGCAGCCTATGTGAATCTTGGCGTTGCGCTGTATAAAAAAGGCTTGACCGATCAGGCAATTGCTGCGTACAAAGAAGCGGTCAGGATCAATCCGTACTTTTCCGAGGCTTATTATAAACTCGGCATTACCTATCTTGCAAAAAATGATCTTGACGATGCGATACAGTCGTTCAGGGATGCGGTGAGAATTGCTCCCCAATATGCTGATGCCCATAACAATCTCGGCACAGCCTATATGAGGAAGGGGCAGACCGATGAGGCCGTCATTGCGTATGGAAAAGCTGTTGTGAAAAAAGCCGGCTTTGCAGATGCCTATCACAATCTGGGCAGCGCCTTTATCAGAAAAAATATGTATCGTGAGGCATTAGGCGCATATGAGGAGTTTGTCAGGTATTCGCGTCCGCAGGACAACCGTCGGGACAAGGCAAAGGAAATGATCGGGAAATTGCGTGATCACCTGCAGAAAGGCCAGGGGTGATCGAACAGCCTGACAGAATACAATGAAGGGGTCGCCTGTTCTTAGGGTAATGCCTTCCAGGTTATATTGGAATCGCTATCCGGCCAGGTGCACCATGCCCGGTACTGCTTACCCTGGCTTTCCCATATTACATAGGCTGTACCGTCAAAGGAACATTCTGATCTAATGATCTTGCCCCTGGTCTGCAGGATATGGTGTTTCAGCCTGTCTATGGGGTGCTCAAAGGATATGGACGCAAACTGGTCCATTGTATCTCTTTCATTTTCGAAGTTTTCGACTGCCTTAGGCTTGCCGCTCATCATGTCCCCCTATCATAATTAGATACGTTATTTGTCCCGTATTACGATACAATATTTCGTCCATCCCGGGCCAGTCTGAGACAAATGGCAGCAATCTTCCAGAGTTTTGAATTACCCGCATCAAAGTATATGTCAGCCTTCTGCCGGAACGCCGCGGTGCGCTGGCCGGTAATGCCTAAACTTTCCTTGAAATGAAAATCAGCACTTTTATATAATAACAGACGGCATGCGGCTAACGTATGGGCGTCTTATGCCAGAGTATGGGCAGAGACGCTTTTTTTGCCTATTCTTAAAGAACAGAAGGTAGAGGTAACAGATATGTGCAGACTTGCCGCGATTACATCAAAAGAATACATCTCGCCCATGGAGCCTGTCCTTGCCCTTGAGACCATGAAAGAGGGACATGACGGATCAGGTCTCGGTTTGACGCTCAAGGATCTTGGGGGTGAGTTCGAGAAGCTGAAGAAGTATCCGGTCCTTTCGGGCATCTGTTCCCGGGACGGCAGGAAGGTCCTTGACGACTATATGAAGAGACAGGGCTTCAAGCTCAAACATGAGTGGAAGCCGAAGACGCGTCCCGTGGACGATATCATCAGCCGCGGCCATTATTTTGCCCGTGCCTATGATTACCCTGAGGCTTGCAGGAACAAGCCTGTAAAGGACAAGGAAGAACTCCTGATGTGTACGCGGCTTGCCCTGCGGAGGCTGGGAGAGTCAGACGGCTCCATCTTCGCCTTCTCTTTTTATCCTGATGTGATCACGATCAAGGAGGTCGGTGACCCGCTTCAGGTCGCAGAATTCTTCGGTCTTGACAGAGACAGTCTTAAGGCAAAGATCATCTTTGCCCAGGGAAGGCAGAACACCAATTATGCGATCTATCTCTATGCCTGTCACCCTTTCTTCATCCAGGGGTATTGTTCCATGACCAATGGCGAGAATACGGCATTTGTGCCGATCAGGGAATACCTTTCGAGCAGGGGTTTCGCCGGGTACACAGGATACAACAGCGACAGCGAGGTCTTTACCCACATCCTTCACTACACGGTGAGGCAGCTCGGGTTTCCGCTCCATTATTACAAGGATGTCATAACCCCTCTCAAATCGGCAGAGATCGTAAAAAGATCCGACGCTGATGCGGTGGGGCTGATGAAGCAGTCCATGCGGCAGCTCTGTATTGACGGCCCCAACATGGTGATCGGGTTTACACCTGACAACAGGGTATTCATGGTGCAGGATTCGAAGAAGCTCAGGCCGGGTGTTGTGGGCGGCATGAAGGGCAGATACGCCCTCATGTCGGAAGAATGCGGCGTTGACAGCGCTGTGCCGAAAAGGGACAGGACAAAGGATATTTTCCCGATGAAATACGATATGGTGATCATTTCACCGGATGCACAGGAGGTGAAGGTATGGAACCAGCTGCACGGTTAGACAATAATCATAAACTCTCGCTCAGGGAGTTCCCCTATATCATCCGCTGGAGGGATGACCCCCTCTGCCGACGCCGTCTTCTGTTCGGCAGGTTGTCCAGATGGTCGAGCAGGTGAAGGATATGGAACGCTACTGCACAGGCTGCGGTTCCTGCACACTGGTATGCCCGAACGAGGCGATCGAGCCGGAGCTTAATCCCCAGTCCAAGTTCCTCCACTATAAGAACAAGGGCGGTGATGGATATAAACGGGGCGGAAGAAGGAACGATCCGGCTGTATCAACGCTTGACAGGCTGAAGTTCACCAGGATATCGATGCTCACTGACCCTGCGCTTGATGCGGGAAGGCATGAGTTCCGGATCAGGACATTGTTAGGCCGGGTCATGTCGCCCGAACAGATGCCGCTTTCGGTGGTTGGCGACAGGCTCCGGATGGACAAGAAGAGCGATATCTTTATCCCGCCGGTCCGGGAGATATACCCGATCATGATCGGCTCCATGTCTATCGGCGCGCTTTCCCCGCCTATGTGGGAAGGCCTTGCCATGGGAGTGGCATACCTCAATGAAGTCGAGGGAATGCCTGTTGTGATGTGCTCGGGAGAGGGCGGTATGCCGCCACGGCTGCTCAGATCCCGCTATCTTAAATATTTCATAATCCAGATAGCCTCGGGCTATTTCGGCTGGGACGAGATCGTCAGATCGATCCCGCATATGATCGAAGACCCTGCTGCCATTGAGATCAAATACGGTCAGGGAGCAAAGCCCGGGGACGGCGGTCTGCTGATGGCAGCGAAGGTGCTGAAGCTGATCTCGAAGATCCGCGGCGTGCCCCAGTTCGTTGACCTTGCATCGCCTCCGACTCATCAGACGAAATACTCGATCGAAGAGGCGGTCGCAAAGATGATCCAGTCCATGTCCATGGCCTGGGGCTTCAGGGTGCCGGTCTATCCGAAGATCTCAGGGTCCAAGACCGCAAAGGCAGTCCTGAATAATCTTGCAAGGAACCCCTTTGCCGCAGGACTCTGCATTGATGGTGAGGACGGCGGTACAGGCGCAGCATACAATGTTTCGATGGACAAGATGGGACATCCGATCGCATCGAACATCAGGGAGTGCTACCTTGACCTGGTAAAGCAGGGCAAGCAGAACGAACTGCCGCTTATTGCAGCAGGTGGTGTCGGCAAGAAGGGTAATCTCGCGGCAAATGCGGCCGCGCTGATCATGCTTGGCGCATCAGGCGTGGCGATCGGAAAATACATTATGCAGGCTGCAGCAGATTGCTTTGGCGATGAATACAACCGTTGCAACCTCTGCAATGTCGGCAAATGCCCGCGCGGTATCACGACGCAGGACCCGAAGCTGTACCGGCGGCTTGATCCAGACAAGGTGGCAGAGCGCGTTGTTGAGGTTTTTAAGGCAGCAGACACTGAGCTGAAGAAGATCTTTGCTCCCCTGGGGAGATCGACAGAGCTGCCTATCGGCATGTCAGACGGCTTGAGCGTTGACGACAAAGCAATTGCAGAGAGGTTGGGAATAAGCTATGCGTGCTAAAGGCGGCAAGAAGTTAACAGTAATGAGTAATGAGAAGAAAAACACAAAGAAAAAAGATTCTTTACCCATCACCCATCACCCATCACCCTTTACCATTAAGGGTAATGTCAGCGGCAATCGTGTTCCTTCCCGGATACTTGAGGAACAGATCCAGGAGGCTGTGAAGAGCGGTGTTCGCGAGCTGCGCGTGATCGCTGAGGGTCAGCATGGCATTGGCGGCCGCATCTGGCCGAAAGGCGAGACCATAAAGATCACGGTTGAAGGTACGGCAGGCCAGAGGATCGGCAGCATGGGCATGGATGGGACCGAGATCCTGGTTAAAGGCAGCGCTTCTGATGATGCAGGCTGGATAAACTGCGGTGCAAAGATCACGGTGCTCGGCGATGTTACGAACGGCGCGTTCAATGCTGCTGCGCAGGGCATTCTTTATGTGCAGGGCGGCGGCGGTGCGCGCTGCGACACCATGACCAAACGCAATCCGCGCTTTGAACCTCCGCAGTCCTGGTATTTCAGGAATGTCGGGGACTCCTTTGCAGAGTTCAAGGCAGGGGGCATTGCAGTAGTCTGCGGCGTAAATTCCCGGAATCCCGAGAACATATTAGGATACCGTCCCTGTGTCGGCATGGTCGGCGGCACTATCTATTTCCGCGGCCCGATCCAGGGTTACAGCGAAAAGGATGTGAAGCTTCTTGACCTTACTGAGCAGGACTGGGAATGGCTGACGACGAACATGAAGCCCTATCTCGAAGCGATCGACCGGACTTCTCATTACGAAGAGCTCACCAGCTCTGTTTCAGACTGGAAAAAGCTCATGGCTTACACGCCTCAGGAGAAGAGGGCGAAAAAGCCGCTTAAGATGTCCACGGTCGACTTCCGCAAGAACAACTGGGAAAAGGCTGTTGGCCAGGGAGGGATCTTTGCCGAATACCTTGACCATGACCTTACCCTGCTTCCTTACATTACGACCGGCAGAGAAAGAAGAAACAAGCCGATCTGGGCGAATGAGAAATATAACCCTCCCTGTGCCTATGCATGCCCAACGCTCATTCCTTCGCACAAAAGGGCAACGCTTATCAGGCAGGGTCTGCTTCAGGAATCTCTGGACCTGGTGCTCAGATACAGCCCGCTTCCTGCAACGGTCTGCGGCCAGATATGTCCGAACCTCTGTATGACAGGCTGCACCAGAGGCCTCATTGACAAGCCTCTTGCGATCGATAAGCTCGGCAGTCTTGCCCTTGATCTGCCTGCTCCGAAAAAGGAGAAGCCGACCAATCATAAAATAGCGGTCATCGGCGGCGGGCCCGGCGGACTCAGCGCTGCCTGGCAGCTTGCCCTTAAGGGACATAGCGTAGATCTTTATGAGGCATCAGGAAAGCTCGGCGGAAAGATCGAACATTGCATACCGCGGGAGCGTCTGCCGCACCAGATCCTTGAGAAAGAGCTGTCGAGGTTCAGCGAGCTTGGGGTAAAGGTTCAGCTTAATGCCGAGATCGACCGGAAGAAATACGGTGAGATCTACAAGGAGCATGAGATCGTGATCGTTGCTGTTGGAGCACAGAAGGGCCGGATGATCCCATTCCCCGGTTCCGATCATGTGGCTACTGCGTACGATTTTCTGAAGGAGACGAACAGCGGCAAGATCCACGACCTCAAAGGCAAGAAAGTCGTGGTGATCGGTGCCGGTAATGTAGGTATGGACGTGGCGTCCGAGGCGTACAACTTCGGCGCAGAGTCGGTCATTGCAGTTGATATCCAGAAGCCTGCTGCATTCGGCAAGGAGATGGAAGCTGCAACGTCAAAAGGCACGCAGATCCTGTACCCGAAGATCACCGAACGGTACGATCATGCAGGGAAGATGATCTATTTCAAGGACGGTTCTTCTCTTGACGCGGATGTGGTGATCATCTCTGTCGGCGATGTGCCGGTGCTCGATTTCCTCCCTTCCGACGTCCATACAGAGCGCGGCTGGATCGCGGTCAACAACATCAACCAGACCTCCGACGTAAAGGTCTTTGCTATCGGCGATGTAACCGGCCTTGGGCTGGTGACCCACGCGATCGGCCAGGGAAGACTTGTTGCAGAGACCGTGCATTATCAGCTCATGCATGCACCGCGCGCGCCGGAGATCAAGCAGGTCATTTCGTATGAAAAGATCAAGCGGGAATACTATGAGGCAAGCACCGGAGACTTCACGGTCGAGAAAGAAGGGCATAAATGTCTGTCCTGTGCGTCCTGCCGTGACTGTCACATGTGCGAGGCGACCTGCTACTGGGGTGCTATCAGCCGGAATGAGCTTGAAGGCGGGGCGTTTGAGTATGTGGTTGATGAGGAAAAATGCATCGGCTGCGGATTCTGCGCAGGTATCTGCCCGACCGGGGTCTGGGAGATGATAGAGAACGTATAAACAGTATCTTCATGATGATTAAAAGGGCCTGCAAACTTGCAGGCCCTTTTTTTATTGTTGATCGTGATGAGGAGCAGGCCGGTCTTCAGAAAACCCTACTTCATCTTTCTCGGGTTAACGCCGAAGGTGATTGCGCCAATCACCTTGCTGCCGTCCTTTACGGGGACTGAGACCTGTACGATCTCCTCGCTGATACTTTTGTCGAAATTGACTTCGGAAATATGGATCGCCCCTTTTCCACCCTTGTAGGACTCAATGAATTTGTCTTCGTCGCCCTGCCAGTAATCAGATGTCTTGTTGGTCATGCAGACGTTAGCTCCCTGATTATCCATCGCAAATATCTCGACGATCTGCGGCAAGGTCTTTGTTATCTCTTTCAGACGTTTAGCACATTCAGAGTCCATAAGACTCCTCATGAAGTCGTTAACACCGGATACAGCCATCCATTTATTATCTGCTTCCTGGATCTGAGATAGGGTCTTGCCCCTGGCATTTTCTTCTTTCACGGCGGCTACGATTACCGCGTCTGTTCCGTATTTCGCAAGCGTTGCGGCGAGATCAACTACCTTCTGCGGTGCTTTGTCGCCGGCGAATGCGCAGGTCACAGAAACGGAAAACCAGATAGCACAGAGCAGCATTGCAGTCTTCTTCATGGCATGTTCCTCCCTTTTTTGCTATGGATATTCATGTAATACCAGACAAATTTATGATACTCCCTGTGGTGCGGATTTGTATAGATATGCTATGGTTGCTGCCATCAGTGAGGCGATGAAGGAGAGAAGGCTGACATAACGGTCAACCATGGAGGGGACTGAGGGGCTATTTTATTTTCAGAAAAGTTTGCTGACCGGCTTTTCTCTGCCCAGAATTCGACAGATCGCCTGGGCAAGATCTTTTTCAACAGAGAAGGCTCCTTCGATATGCAGTTCAAGGATAAAATCGATCTTGTCGATCAGGCGCTTCATGTTCTTGATGCATCCGGTGATCTGTATGATCTGGACGTTCTTCATGTCCAGCAGCCTGCTGATCTGGGCGTACTCTGCGTCGCTCCTGCCATAAACCTCATCAATGATCAGGATGACCGGCTGGGTGATCGTTAAAAACCCCTCTATGTCCTCGATGATCCTGATGTCTTTCTTTAATGAATTGATATACGTGAGGTATTTTTCATAGCTTCCCGGCCGCATCTTGCCCTCATAGTCAAGAGGGTTTCCCAGGTAATAGACATTGGTCGCATCTTTTACCGCCTGTACCGTGTTTGTGATCTTGCCGACACCCTCGACACCGCAGATAAGGATATTCTTGCCCTGAGCGATCGCCTTCCGTATGTTTTCGATGTTGTTTCCGGTGAAGGAATTCTGGACCGGATGTTGTGTATTTTCTTTCTTCATATATCAGGTTATAAAGGATTGGCTACATTTTAGCATATTAGCTATCCTGATATCGGGCGTATGGATGTCATATCAGCACCGTGGCCGGAGAACGTTCTATAATAAAAAAAGCAGCGATAGACAACTGAGCGATGGAAGGATGACACAACATGGATGACGTAAAGAGAATCCGCTACTACCACTTTATTGCAGGGGTGCTTGCGAATCAGCAGAATGACACTCTATGCAGTGACTGCAAGGCATTTACAAACAGTGTGCAGCATGTCCGGGAAGGCGTGGCTGAGTTTCTTGATGTCCAAGCAGCCGAACTGCCGGCCCTTTCGGAACAGGACTCGGCCATGCTTGCCGACATCAGGACGATGCTTGCCGATCTTCATCCTGTGCCGGACGCTGTCGGTCAGAAGAAGGCAGGAAACTGCAATCTGCCGCAGGGCGTCTGTTTTGTGAAATCCTCGAAGGCACTTATCGAAAGGGTCTGCTCCTGATCAAATGAGAAACGGTTATGCTTTCCATCAGCAGTAAGAAGCTTCTCAGGCGGCTGTACATAGCAGCAGGGTTGATCCTGCTCATCGGTGCTGTTGCCGCATTTCTTCTGCCGCGCTTCATCAGCAGGGAAATGGTCCGGGAGAAGATCGTGTACATCCTCTCTCAGAGCATCGCCGGCACAGTCACTTTTCAAGAAGCGGATATATCCGTGTTTCCCCTTCCGCGCGTCATTATCCGGAATGCGGGCCTGACCATTCCGGATAAGGTGAGCGGAACGATCAGGACCGTCACGATCTTTCCTGCGCTGAGACCTCTTTTCCGCGGAGAAGTGAGACTTGCAAAGATGCAGATAGATGAACCGTCTTTTACCCTCCGTATCCCTGCCGAAAGAGATGATAAGATAGAGACTCTTGATGAGATAGTCGTCTTGATGCGTTCGCTGACCCTCGGTGCGCCGGATATCAGGCTCAGCATTAACCATGGGGGCATTGTTCTTGAGAAGCCTGGCCGCTCTCCGGTTTCTGTGAAGGATATCTGGCTGCGCGCAGAGCTTACAAACACGAAAGACGAAGTTGTACTCACCATCGACAGACTGAGCAGCACAGACCCCGGCATGTTCCTGTCCGGAGCATTCAGGGTCAACCCTTCTGCAAATATGATCGGCCTTGAGGCAAAGGGAAAGGGTCTTGATATCCCTTCTGTGAGACACGCGACCCTTGCCTTTGCAGATGATGTCCCGGTGCTGCTGGAGATCTTTGATATCCTGAGAGGAGGCACCGTAGAGCAGATCTCTTTTGTGAGCAGCGGCAGTGCCCTTGCTGACCTGGGGAAAGCGGCGAACATGAAGATCAAAGGAAGACTGAATAAGGGTGCCGTTATGCTTTCCCGGCTCGGTCTTGATTTCAGGGATGTCAGCGGAAACTGCGATATAACAGAAGGCATTCTCCAGGGCAGTGAGCTCAGGGGTGAGCTTATGCATTCGCGGATAAGCGACGGCAAGCTCAGGATCGGCCTGAAAGGAAAGGATGCGCCATTTCAGGCTGATGCAGCTGTCTCTGCAGATATGAAGGACGTTCATGCTGTTCTGAACCGCGTAGTAAAGGATCCCGAATTTCATCAGGAACTTGGTCATATACGGACAATGGACGGCAAGGCAGAAGGAAGACTTGCTCTGGGCGAAAGTCTGGCATCAGTCAGGGCAAAGGTGGATATTACAAAACTGAAATTTTCTGTCAACTATGACAGGGTTCCCTTGCCCATAGCAGTTCACCAGGGAGGCTTTTCCTATGATGATACGGGAGTTGCTGTGAAGGACCTGGCGGGAACGATAGGAACGTCTGCTTTTTCCGGGTTGGCTGCAGGGCTGCAGACCGGAGACAGGGCTTTTCTCAGGATCCTCTCAGGGAAGGGGACCATTAATGCTGCAGAGGTGCATCGCTGGCTTTCGTCTTATGAGAAACTGAAGGCCCTGCCCGGCAAAATAACCTCTGTCAGCGGCAGGTTTAATCTGTCTTCCCTGGCCTTTCAGGGGCTGGTTATGAATTCGCAGAACTGGGATCTCACACTGTCTGGTACAGCCGAAAAACTGATGATTACTACTCCGCTTTTACCGGGCTCCCTGACCGTGAACAGCAGCAAGTTTGCCCTCAAGACCGGTCAGCTCACTTTTTCCGGTGCCGGTGTCAGATTTCTCGATGCCTCTCCGCTGATATCAGGTTCTCTCAATACATCGCTTGAGAATGTGAGAAAGGCCGATATCAGGCTTTCAGGGATGGTCGGTCCAAAGGCATTGCAATGGATAAAAACTGCCTTCAGTATTCCTGAATACATAAGGACCGACCAGACCATTGCCGTTTCAGATGCGCATCTGACATGGCAGGAAAAGGGGGAGACAGCATTTCAGGGTGCAATGAGGACAGAGACCGGGCAGGCTGTCGTGATAGAGCTTGCAAAGGGTCTGGACCGCCTGACGATCAGCAGACTCGAACTGTCAGATGCAGTATCAAAAGCATCGTTCAGCATTGATCTTCAGGAAAAGAAAAAGCAGCTGAGCTTCAAGGGCAGACTTGATACGTCTACTGCAGCCAGGATCATTACCACGCCGCAGATACAGGGCGGCATGGTGCAGGGCGATATTTCTGTCGGGTTCAGCGAGAGGGGCTCATCGGATATCATCGCCCAGGGCAGGCTCCGGGGCGAAAAGATCGTTCTGCCGTGGAAAAAGGATCTGTCGGTCATGATCGATTCAGTGGCATTAAACGCTGACAGGGGCAGCATTATCGTAGACTCTGCCCGCATCAGGCTCGGCGAACATGCTGTCTTTCTGAAGGGGAATGCAACGCCAGAGGCGGGCGGCGTGGTTGTTGACCTGGATATATCTTCTGATCGTATTGTATGGGATACTGTCATGAGGTCGGAGGGTGACAGCTCCAGGGAGCGGCTGCAATCAGAAAAGAAGAAAAAGCCGTTGAATGTTCAGGGTGTTGTCAGGCTGAAGGCTGAGAGGTTAGATTACCAGGGATTTTTGATTGCACCGTTCAGTGCGGACGTTACGCTGAATACGGGAAGAACGGATGTCAAGATAGGCAAATCCCGGGTCTGCGGCGTAGCGACGATCGGGGATATCAGCATTTCATCTGATAAGGCGGACCCGGAAATAGGCATTGACCTGCATTTCGACGCATCAGATCAGGAATTGAAGCCGACTGTCACCTGCCTCTCCGGGGGAAGGAGCGACGCCACGGGGCGGTTTGCGCTCAACGGCCATCTGAAGGGCCGCGGCAGGGTTGAGGATCTCAAGAAGCTCGTCGAAGGGAAGGTCGAACTGATCGCAAAAAAGGGGATCATTTATCGCTACAAGACACTGGATACGGTCCTTGATTTTCTTAACAGGGGCGAGGAGCTCAGCGGACAGATGCCAGACCTTGATAAAAGCGATCTCTCCTATGAATTGCTCAAGGTCACTGCTTCAGTCGGCAAAGGGTCCCTTGTTGTCGAGGAGGCCATTATTGACAGCGCGCTTATTGAAGTTGTTGCCCAGGGCTCGCTGAATCTCATGGATAACCAGCTTGATCTGAACGTCATGGTAGCTCCGCTGAGACAGATGAACAAGTTGATCGGAAAGACCCCTATCATCGGTGATCTGTTGGGCGATTCAGTGATCTCAGTGCCTGTTAAGGTTACGGGAACCCCGGCCGAGCCGAAGGTAACATATCTCTCGCCCTCAGCGATTGCTTCCAGCCTTGCGGGCATGATGAAACGCACCTTGAACCTGCCGGTGAGCATACTGTCCCCCCTGTTTCCAAAGGCAAGGCAGGAGTAAGAGGCTGAACCTTGCCGGAACTCACGGGGTTCATGGAAAGTCAGCTTAAGGCACGGCTATCATCCGACTGCGTTAGTTCTTTGCCTTCTTCTCTATCTGGCTAAGGATGCCGTGCAGCATATTCAACTCCCAGTCTGTGAGGCCTGCGCGGGCGATGAAGTGCTTCAGGTTCTGCATGATCTTTGCCTCGATATCCCGGTCACCGCGCGGAATGTATTCAAGCAGTTTCAGTATTTCTGCCATGCGATCGTAGAGTGTATGTATCTCTTCGTAACTGACGAGCTGTGTACCGAACTCCCCTGATTCCATCATCCTTGGCGACGGTTTCTTCCTGCTGTTTCTCGTTCTGCTTTTTTCTGCCAACCCCTGATCCCCAACCCCTGACTCCTGACTTTCATATCCCGCCTTCAAAAGCTCATAGGCAACGATCAATACAGCCTGCGCAAGGTTCAGCGATCTGTGCTCTTTGCTCGTCGGGATCGTGAGCAGGAGACCGCATTCGTCAACCTCTTCGTTAAGGAGTCCCTTGGCTTCTCTGCCGAAAAGTATAGCGACCTTGCCTGCCTTTGCCCTCTCAATGATCTTTTTTGCCCCCTGCTCAAGCGGAAGGATCATGCCCCTGCGCTTGCCGGTCCTCCTGCTGGTGCCGACCACAATCGCCTTGTCCGCTATCGCGCTCCTGAAATCGGGATATGATCGTGCTGTTTCCAGAACATCAAGGGCATTGCAGGCGAACCAGCGGGCCTCATCCGTAAGCTGTGAAGGAGGGTTCACCATGCAGAGGTTCATAAAACCCATATTTTTTATCGCACGGGCAGAAGCGCCGATGTTGCCCGATTCCTTTGGTTCGACAAGAACAAAGGAGACATTGTCTTTCCAGTTTACCATACAGTAGTTTATCAATTTTCTGGCCATATTTTCAGGGATTCCGATTCTTTACAAAGGCTCTGCTATGCTTTATTATGTACCCATGCTGCAAGGGATTTTTGCATGAAAACGCTTCGCATTGCGCTCGCTCAGATGAACTCAACGGTCGGCGACCTGAAGGGTAATTCCCGCAAGATCATCTCCTTTATCGGGAAGGCAAAGAAGCAGAAGGCTGATGTTATTGCCTTTCCCGAGCTTGCGATAACCGGGTACCCGCCGGAAGACCTTCTTCTTAAACCTCAATTTATTGCCGACAACAAGGAAGCGCTCAAAAAGATCATCAGTAAAACAACAGGCATTGCCGCTGTCATAGGTTTTGTCGACAGCTTGAATAGCAACCTGTATAACGCTGCTGCGGTAATAGCAGACGGCAGGATGAAGGACAGTTATCACAAGATCCTGCTGCCGAACTACGGTGTCTTTGATGAGGTCCGCTATTTCAGGCCGGGGAGCCGTTTCCCGCTTTATACGCTTAATGGCATCAAGGCAGGTATAAACATCTGCGAGGACATATGGCACAGGAACGGTCCTGCCCTGACTCAGTCAAGGGCAGGTGCGGATATTATTATTAACATCAATGCATCTCCGTATGAGATGGGGAAACCGGCGATAAGAGAAAAGATCCTTGAAGAGCGGTCGCGCGAAAACAGGGTCTTCATTGCATATCTGAATGCTGTGGGCGGTCAGGACGAGCTTGTCTTCGATGGCTGCAGCATGGTCTATGATTACGAGGGCAGATTGATCGCCCGGGCAGCACAGTTCGAAGAGGCCATGCTGCTGCTCGATATCGATGTGAGCAGAGAGCAGAGATATCGAAAGGACCTTCTGCCTGTGGATACTGGGCAGACGGGACCCCCTCGCTCTATCAGGAAGATCAGCATTGCTCTCCCTGACCATGCAGCGAGAAAGTCTTTACCCTTGCCGCTGACAGAATCATTCAAGGAAAGGGAAGAAGAGGTTTATCAGGCGCTGGTATTGGGCACTGCTGACTATGTGAGGAAGAACGGGTTTAAGGGCGTTGTGATCGGCATGAGCGGCGGCATCGACTCATCGCTTGTTGCGGCCATAGCAGTTGATGCGATTGGCAGCGAGAACGTGACCGGCATATTCATGCCTTCGCCCTATACCTCAAAGGAGAGCAGAGAAGACGCTGAACAGCTCGCGAAGAACCTCGGCATTAAGCTCAAAGATCTTCCGATCAGAGGGATCATGGCAAGCTACATGAAGGTTCTGGACCCTCACTTCAAGGGCAGGGGAAGGGATACCACGGAAGAGAACCTCCAGGCGCGCATACGCGGCAATCTGCTTATGGCGCTCTCGAACAAGTTCGGCTGGCTGGTGCTGACCACAGGCAATAAATCAGAGATGAGCGTAGGGTACGCAACGCTCTATGGTGATATGGCGGGCGGATTTGCGGTGATCAAGGATGTCCCAAAAACCCTGGTATATGATATCTGCAGGTGGCGCAATGCAGTTAACAAGCAAAAGATCATTCCGGAGAGGGTCCAGGTAAAGGAGCCAACTGCAGAGCTGAAGCCGAACCAGAAGGACACAGACTCGCTCCCTCCGTATGATCAGCTTGATCCGGTGCTTAAGGCATACATCGAATATGAACTCAGTTTTGATCATATCCTTGATCTCGGCGTATCCCAGGAGCAGACAAAACGGGTCATAGGCATGGTTGACAGAAGTGAGTACAAAAGAAGGCAGTCTCCTCCCGGCATCAAGATAACAGCGCGGGCCTTTGGACGGGACTGGCGGTTTCCGATAACGAACAGGTACAGGAGTTACTGATGCGTCTGGCGCAAAGAAGTTCAAAAGCATGAAGATATTGGCTAATAAATCCCTCCTATCCTCTCCCCATTCGGGGACAGGCCTTTGCCAAAGGGAGGTATCATGCCCCTCTTTGGCAAAGAGGGGTGAGGGGAGATTTTTTAAGTGTGTAAATTTACTTGTGACCCTATTGCTAAACATGACTGTGGTGGTGGGTTTTCTGTCCTTTGCCCTGCTTTCCCACGCATCTGAAAAGGATGCGTTTGTTTTCAAAAAGCAGCCTGAACTTCAGCAGATCAAGCCGAAAAAACCGGTAAAGATTAAGCTCAGGCGGTCGCCGAAGGACGAGTACACCTGGGAGCTTAGCGGCGATGATGCTGACGAGATCGTAAAGGCCGACAGAAGACTGCGGAAAATGCTTAATCTGAAGTGAACAGAATGCGCATTGCCCTCCCTTATGCCTCTGTCCTCCCCGGATGCCCTTATTCGATATGAAAGGCACGCTCTACATCGTCTCGACACCTATCGGCAACCTTGAGGATATTACGCTGCGTGCCTTGCGCATCCTCAAAGAGGTTGACCTCATTGCAGCAGAGGATACCCGTCATTCGCTTAAATTGCTGAACCACTTTAATATCAGGAAACCGCTTGTCAGCTACTGGGGAGAGAAAGAGAAGGTCAAGGCTGAAGAAACGCTCCAGCGACTGAAGGACGGCCAGTCTGTTGCCCTTATATCGGATGCCGGCACGCCCGGCATTTCAGACCCTGGAACCGTGCTCATAGGAAAGGCGATTGAAGAGGGCATAAGGGTTGTTCCTGTTCCGGGACCGTCTGCAGTAATAACAGCGCTCTCTCTTTCAGGATTTTCGACTGAGGAATTCACCTTCTGCGGTTTTCTTCCTGCAAAGGAAACACAGAGGAGAAAGGCGCTTGAACAGGTCAGCCTTGAACAGCGCACGCTTGTATTCTACGAGGCCCCGCATCGGATCCTTGAGACGATCGCAGACATTGCGGAGATGATGGGAGAGCGAAAGGTCGTTGTGATCAGAGAGCTGACCAAGCTCCATGAAGAGGTCTTCCGCGGCACGGTTCCTGCAGTTCTGGATGGCCTGGAGCATTCGACCATTGCCGGAGAATATGTGATCATTCTTGAAGGAAGGCCTGAAAAAGGGGAGCTGCATATGGATGACGCCCTGAAAGAGGTCAGAGAATTGATGAGAAAAGGGCTGGGTAGAAAGGAATCAGTGAAGAAGATCGCAGAGGCATATGGGTTCAGCAAGAAAGAACTGTACGACAGAAGTCTTGAAGGCTAAAGAGGAGATCGATAATGGCAAAGGTTTATTTTGCATCGGCACGGGCCAGAAAATGGAAATATGATGACAGCATGCCGGGGAAACTTGAGCACCTCCTGAAAGAGATAGGTCTGATGAACTATTTCAGTCCAGAAGAATGGATCGCGGTGAAGACACACTTTGGCTCAGAGGGCGCTCACCGGATCGTGAGGCCTGTTTTTCTCAGAAAGGTTGTTGATGCGCTCAAGCGGATCGGCGCAAAACCCTTTGTTACGGACACGGTTCGGATAAAAGGGCTGGACTATCTTGAGGTGGCAAACCAGAACGGCATCAATCATCTGAGTGTCGGAGCCCCTCTTGTGATCGCTGACGGCCTGTACGGCAATGACAGCATCATGGTCAAGGCTGGCGAGATTCTTGGCCAGATAGCGGTGGCATCGCTGGTCCATGATGTGCCTGCCATGGTCGTCTGCTCCCACGTTAAGGGCCATATCAACGCCGGGTACGCAGGAGCCATAAAGAACCTTGCCATGGGAGGCGTGAGCAGTTCGCATCGCACCTGCGGCTGGAAATGCGGTAGAGGGGCAATGCATACAATCGGCGAAGGGGAACTGGTCTGGGACTCTGACAAATGCGAACTCTGTCTTCAGTGCAAGGAAGTCTGCCCGCTTGATGCCATTACCTTCAAGGATGACGAGATCGTCTGGAACCGCGACATCTGCTGGAGGTGCGGAAGGTGTGAGAGGGTCTGCCAAAATGAGTCGCTGACCCTGCCTGGTGATGACCAGCGGTTTATGCGCTCGCTGGCTGAGGCTGCAAAGGCGGTAATTGGAACGTTTGAACCGAGGAAGATCATCTATATCAACTTTTTGACCGAGATTCAGCCTGAGTGCGATTGCATGCCATCTGCAGACGTCCCGGTAATCCAGGATTTAGGTATCCTGATATCTGAGGATCTGGTGGCAATAGAGCAGGCAAGCATTGATATGCTGTTACATGCAGGGCCGCTTGAGCAGTCCCTTGCTGCTGACCGGAACCTTCAGAAGGGTGACGATATATTCATGAAACTGCATGCCAAGCCCTATATACTGCAGGTGGAGGAGGCTGAAAGGCTCGGCCTTGGGTCACGGCAATACGAATTGGCAGAAATCTGATAAAAAAATGCTGCTGTCCGTGGAATATGGACAGCAGCTTAGGGGAGGTAACGAGGCGCTTACTGATTATATGTAACCAGAATAGTACTGACTTGTCAAGAAAAATATACAGGCTGACTGTTAATTATAATTTTAGAAAAAAGCACGGAGGTGATCTGCCATGTTTGATATCAAAAAAGTTTCCATTTTCAATACGTTAAGCGCTGAGGAGGTGAGAGAGCTATCCCGATACCTTCTGTCCGAGACCTTTGCAAAGAAAGAGTCGATATTCTCTGAGGGTGACCCTTCAGAGTGGCTCTACATTGTAAAAACAGGCAAGGCCAAGATCACCAAGCTGTCGAATGAAGGCAAGGAGATCATCCTTGAGATCATTTCGCCTTATGAGATGTTCGGGGGCATTGCGGTTGTTCGTGGATTCCCCTACCCGGCGAATGCTGTTGCGATGGAAGACAGCGAGATGCTGAAGATCTCTCGGAAGAACCTTCTTTCCCTCATGGATAAATTGCCGAATCTTATGTACTGCATGGCAATGAATATTGGGGACAGGATTAAGGACACTCATGAAACCCTGAAAAGCATTGCCCTTGAAAAGGTCGAATCGAGGATCGCATCGCTCCTGATCAAGCTATCCGAAAAATCGGGAGAGAAGGTTGCCGAAGGCGTTGCAATTAACATGAAGCTGACCAAGCAGGATATTGCAGAGATGGTCGGTACAACCGTCGAGACATCCATAAGGACCATGAGCAAGCTTGCCAAGGCAGGTCTGGTTGTTTCAAAGTCCGGGAAGATCGTCATCAGGGACCTCGAAAAACTGAGATCCCTGACCTGATTGCATCTATAGTGCTTCCTCTCTCACTCTTTGTAACAGATGTGATAAGAATTTTCTTTGAACAAATCTCCCCTCGCCCCTCTTTGCCAAAGAGGGGTTACGAATGCCTCCCTTTAGCAAAGGGAGGTTAGGAGGGATTTAAGGATTACCCCTCCTTATCTCTGGGGCGGCGGTGCGGCAGGCAGCAGGGTTGCCAGCATGTTGTAGAAGAAGATGCCGATCGAAAAGGCATGGGCAATGCCTGCAAGCGTTGCGATCGTGATGTAGCTCGATGTTGGGCTCAGCACATTCATCGTGTAGAAGAGCAGCATCACGATAAGGCTCGCATTGGCTATCCAGAACTGCAGTTCTGCAAGCCTGGGCGACTTGAGAAACTTGCCTGCGAACTTCGGCAGGATATGGTAGCCGACACCGTAGATCATCATCGATACCCAACCCAGCATGTTCAGGTGCGAGTGCACGAATTTGAAAGAAAGCGCCCGCGGATGATGAAGCATCACAATGCCCAGTATTGTCGAAACCGCAAGGTACATGATGCTCATGATGATGAAGTTTTTTACGAATCTGTCCATATTCCCTCCTCAGGATACTGTTATGATTTCTGCTTACATCATAAAACAGAATGAACAGGGTGTCTATGATGAACGTCATACGTCAATGATCATGCTCTTCAATACATCCTTATAAACCGGCGGTGCCCATATGATGAAGGTCATAGTATCCGTCTGTATCATGAGGTAGAATAAAAAACAGAAAAGCGAATAATTTCCAGGGAGGATAACGAAATGGCAACAACGGATAAGAAGATAGTGACAAAGGAAACTCTTATAGGAGATGTTATCAGGGATGTGCCGGGAGCAAAGGACATCATACAGAAGTATTTCGGCGGCGGGTGCTTCACCTGCCCTGGCATCAACGTGGAGTCGCTTTCGTTCGGCGCCATGATGCACAATCTTGACCCGGACAAGATCGTCAAAGAAATTAACGAACTGGAGGGATGACCATGGCGCAATGTTTTGTCTGCAATGCTACTGATAAGGAACGGGTGCTTCTGCCGTGCCTGCATGAGGGAAGCCAGAAGTATGTATGCGTAAGATGCCTGCCTGTGCTGATCCACGGCGGCCACTAATCAAAAAGGCAGGAACGCGTACCTGCAGGAGCCCTTTGGTTTATCATCAGAGGGCTTTTTTTGTTATGCTATGCCATCATGGAGCGACGAATCGGCGTTCATGTTTCTATTGCCGGCGGCATTGATAAAGGCCTCGAAAGAGCCAGGGACCTTGGATGCTCAACCGTTCAGTTTTTTTCGCACAACCCGCGCGGATGGGGAATTGGCATCAGAGATCCCATCGAGATCACGAGGTTCAGAACCTTAAAGAAACAGTTTGACATCCAGCCTGTCTTCATTCATACCTCGTATCTGATCAATCTCGCATCTGCCCAAAGAGACCTGCAAAGAAGATCCGTTGCCATGATCAGGTCAGAACTGGATATAGCAGACGCGATCGCTGCTGAATACGTGGTGCTTCACACCGGAAGCGCTTCAGGTGATCTGCCTGATGCCGCCCGCGTGAGGGCAGTGGAAGCGCTGAAACAGGTAGCTGAACAGGGCAGATGGAAGGCAGGACTTCTGCTCGAAAATACGGCCGGCGAGCGGGGAGACATTACTTCGCGCATAGCGGAGATAGCAGGGATCATGGAAAAGGTTCCATCCGGCCTTATCGCCGGTCTCTGCCTTGACACCTGCCATGCATTTTCTGCGGGTTATGATATTGCCACTGAAAACGGCGTACAGGGGTTAGCGAAAGAGATCGGTCAATATATGGCCAAGGAGAGCCTCAGACTTATTCATCTGAATGACTCGAAGAAGCCTGTGGGTTCTGGTGTGGACAGACATGAGCATATTGGAGAAGGCGCGATAGGAAGTGCCGGGCTGAAGAAGTTCCTTGCGCATCCTTTTTTTCTGAATATCCCCCTGATCCTGGAGACACCCAAAAAATCTGACGAAGACGACGAGAGGAATCTGAACAATGTCAGATTGCTTATAGCATAAATTATTTTTAGTTGCTAAACTTATTGACAATTGGTTATAGTAAAAAATAATACGTTTGAGGAGGAAAACATGGCAAAGACTACATTGGATCTGAAGGGAATGAGCTGCCCCATGCCGATCATGAAACTGGCAGCAGCAGTAAAAAAGGGTGTTTCAGGCGACGTATTTGAGGCTACCAGCGATGATGCCGGCTTTGAGCCTGATATTCTTGCCTGGGTCAAGGAGACCGGTCATCCTATGAGCGGGATTGTAAAGGACGGTAAGAACATTACTGTTACCGTCACAAAGAAGTAACGGAGGACGTTATGACTACAGATGCTGTCCAGGAGAAGATTAAGGAGCTTGAGACGCGGCTAGAAAAGGTAGAGGCAAACAGGTCAAACCTCACCATGGTGCTTTTCAGCGGTGATTTTGATAAGGCTTTTGCAGCCTTTATTATTGCGAACGGCGCGCTTGCAATGGGCAAGGAAGTGACGATCTTCGTTACATTTTGGGGGCTCGATGTGCTTAAGAAGCCGACCATGACCGGCGCCGGGAAGAATTTTCTTGAGAAAATGGTTACGATGATGCGGCCCAAGGGAACAGCCAATCTTCCGACCTCGAAGATGAACTTTGCCGGGATCGGGCCGAAGCTATTTAACTACATGATGGGCAAAAAAAATATTGCTTCGCTCCAGACCCTCGTAGATACGTCCATCGAGTTCGGCGTGAAGATTGTTGCCTGTCAGATGTCCATGGATGTTATGGGCATCAAGAGGGAAGATCTGATAGATGGCATTGAGGTCGGCGGTGTTGCGGCCTACTTGGGCAGTTCTTTTAATTCAAATACATCGCTTTTTATTTAGCTTCAATTTTTCCATACGGGCAGCCTGCCTGAATCTTTATTGATCTCGTCAGGCTGCCCTTGGCATTATCCTGCAGAACTGCTGCTGCCTTACTGGCCATACGCTGTCGAACTAAAATCCCATAAATAGTTGTTAATAACTTCTGACCGCAATATATAGATAATGCATTTATCAGTGTGCTTCCATCACTTCCATAGAACGAATAATGCTGTTCCCACACTTACTGTTGTCTATACAGTAATATCCATATAGTAATAATAATCGTTCGTTGTTATAATCAGCAGAATCGTTCAGATAATTACAGACATTGTTTATTTGTAGATAATGGTCTGTATCAGAAAAAATACGTTCTGTATTTATTTGTCATTTTTTTGTTGACAAGAGGGATACTCCTGTTGTATAAATATACACAAGACATGAGCAAGCAGGCACGTGATACACTCAAGAGTCTTTTTTCCTCAGCGATCAGAGCTGATGTTCTTGCGCTTCTGCTTAATAATGCTGACGAAAGGTTCTATGTCAGGGAAATTGCCACGCTTCTGAGAAAAAACCCCTCCGGTGTAAAAAGAGAACTCGACAATCTTGAAAATATGGGCATCCTTATAAGCAAGAAAGTTGCTAACCTTAAATATTTTCAGGCTGATAAAAAATCCCCTTTCTTTACTGAGCTGAAAAGCATCATTGCCAAATCATTAGGCGTGCCCGGGGCGCTAAAGGCCATGCTAAAGACAACCGGAGTGAAGATAGCGTTCATTTTCGGTCCCTACACGGAAAGTGAGGAGGCGGACACGGTTAATGTGATGATCGTCGGCGCGGTATCACTTGATGGTATAAAGGATATAGAGGAGCGCTTCATCAAGAAGATCAGCGTCACTATGATGGATGAGGCCGAGTTCAAGAGCAAGAAGGAAAGCGGAGACCCGGAATTTGAAAAGCTCCTATCAGGAGAGAAGATTATCCTGATGGGGAAGCTTTAATCTCAACATCCCCCGACAGTTGGGGTAAAGAAAGGTGGTGACCAAACATGGCAGCAGCAAAGAAGCCCGCAGCAAAGAAGGCAGCAACAAAGAAGGCAGCTCCGAAGAAGGCAGCAGCAAAGAAGAAGAAATAACTTAGAGATACTTGGTCACTATAGCTGGGGAACAGCAATTCCCCAGCTTTTTTTTGTTTATATTAGCACAAGCCAAACACAATTAGGAAAATGTTTTTTTGATGCTGCTAACTTATTGATACTAAATACTTATTTGCGCTTCGTGGGTATGATGCAACTGCTCTTCAACAATAATATCCCAAGTCTCAGGAGAGGACATAAGTTTCTTCAGAAACTTGATATTGCTTGAGTGGCCTGACTTACTTGCAACAATGTGGCCGTAGATCGGGAATCCGATAAGAGAAAAATCTCCAATAGAATCAAGAACTTTATGTCTGACAAACTCATCCTTGAATCTGAGTCCCGTCGCATTGATTACGCCGTTTTCTCCCATGACAACGGCATTGTCCAGAGAACCGCCCTTTGCGAGACCGTTGCTGCGAAGGTATTCAATATCCTTCAGAAACCCAAAGGTCCTTGCCGGAGCGATCTCTGTCACAAAATTTTCCTCAGTAATGTCAATATTGATCCTCTGTTCGCCAATACCGTTATGATGGAAAAAGATGCTTTGGGTTATTTTGCTCCCGCAATACGGAAATGCTGCTATATGCGCATGGCCATCTTCGAAAATAAAGGGTTTATTGATCCTCAGGTATGGTCTTTTTTTGCCCTGTTTCGCAATACCGGCTCTGAGAATAATACTGATAAGCTCCGTTGCACTGCCGTCAAGAATTGGTATCTCGGGACCAGCCACTTCAATGATAATATTGTCAATTCCAAGCCCGGCGAGTGCCGCAAGCATATGCTCTATCGTCCTGATCTTTATACCATTAATTCCAATTGTGGTTGCAAACGCAGTATCAATGACTGCTCCAACATGAGCTTTGATGACGGCCGGCTTGTCTGTTCTTATAAACGTTATGCCCGCATCGCGCGAAGCAGGTTTAAAAGTCACCGATGAATGCTTGCCGGTATGGAGGCCTATACCTTCAAAAGACACCTCATTTTTTATGGTTCTCTGTGCGCGCATAGCATGTCAGAGATGCAAGTAGAATGCCACCATGTATATTCTTTGTTTTCAATGGGTATGCTGGAAAGTTGCGTTGATAAATAACAATAGTTGTCTTATTTTTGCATCAGTATATGACCAGGAAAACTGCTATTCGTGAGCCCCGCCTACCACGATTTCAGGTATCCTGACCGTTGGCATCGCATCTGTAACCGGCACGCCCTGCGAATCCTTGCCGCACGTTCCGATAGAGAAGCCGAGATCGCTGCCGACCATATCGATCGCTTTCAGCACTTCCGGCCCGTTGCCTGCAAGTGTTGCTCCTCTTACCGGTTCCGCCTTCCTGCCGTTATTGATAAGATAGCCCTCCTGAACGTCAAAGACAAAATCACCCGTGACCGTATTTACCTGGCCGCCCCCCATTTTTACTACGAGCAGGCCCTGGTCAACTGACCGGATAATATCCGCCGGCTCATCAGTTCCCGGCGCAATGAACGTGTTGGTCATCCTCGGGATGGGCCTGCTTTCGTATGATTCGCGTCTGCCATTGCCTGTTGACCGAACATCGTCTTTCATGGCAGTGAGTCTGTCATACATGAAACTCTTCAGAATGCCTTTTTCGACAAGAACCGTGCGCTGTGACGGTGTTCCTTCATCATCAAACCTGAACGATCCCCTTCTGCCGGGAAGGGTTGAGTCATCTATGACCGTGACCAGTTCGGATGCAACGCGCTGCCCAAGCTTCCCTGAAAAGACCGAAAGACCCTGCTGGGCAAGGTCCGCCTCCAGACCGTGGCCGATGGCCTCGTGGATCATGGTCCCGCCTGCACGGGATGAGATCACCACCGGCATTCTCCCTGCCGGGGCCTTGCGCGCGCCCAGCATCATGACGGCACGCTGAGCAGCCTTGTGGCTGAGTTCTTCGACATTTTCCTTTTCGAAAAGTTCAAAACCGGAAAATCCGCCGACAGCCTCATACCCTGTCTGCACGACCCCATCCTCTTCTGCGATGACCTGGACTATCAGCAGAGTGTAGACGCGCTTATCCTCCGCAATGAACCCGTCAGAGGCTGCTGACTGAACATCCTGGACAGAATCCCTGTATATGACCGTGACCTGCCTGATGCGCTGATCAATGGATCGGGCGGTCTTTTCAGCGTTTCTGACAAGGGCTATCTTTTTTTCAAGCAGAATGCTCTCCGGCATGGACCGTATATCGAACTGCGCAGAAGGATCTCTCTGAGCAAGAGATGTCATGGCCTTCACCGGGTGTGCTGAAGCCATTCTGCTTGCATCTGAGGCTGACTGCAGTAACACACGGGGGGAGAGGTCATTGCTATACGCATAGGAGGTCTTGCCGTTGATCAGAAGGCGAATGCCTGCCCCTGCTTCAGTGCCGGAAATGATCTTCTCAAGCCTGCTGTCCTCTATGACCAGCGATGTCATTTTTCGTGATTCAATAAAGATGTCAGCGTATTCGCCGCCCCGGGAGAGGACCGTATTCAGGAGGTCAAGGTGCAGGTCTTTTTCGATCATTTTCTGTTCACCATTTGTGCCAAGTAGGTTATTATAGCACTATTGAATGGCAGGGCTGCTGCATATGCCCCTGTGAACAGAAGGAGATCCATTGCCTGAGTTTGGCGTAATTGCGGGAAGCGGCATCTATGCTATCCCTGAACTTGAGATCATTGACTCAGTGAGGGTGAGTTCGCCCTATGGCGAGTCTTCTGATCATTATCGTATCGGAAGGCTGTTTGGGAGAGAGATCGCTTTTCTGCCGAGGCATGGCTCCCTGCATCATATTCCTCCTCACAAAATAAATTACCGGGCAAACATCTGGGGGTTCCGCGCACTTGGCGTAAAGAGGATACTCTCCATTGGTGCAACCGGCGGGATCAGCAAAGAGATGAAGCCCGGTTCTCTTGTTCTGCCTGATCAGATCATTGACAGGACAAGCGGAAGGGAAGCCACCTTCTATGATGAGAATGATGTTGTGCATATTGATCTTACGGAACCATTTTGTCCTGACCTCAGAAAGACGCTGCTTGCGTCCGCTAGAGGGGCCGGGCTCCGTGTTCTGGAAAAAGGCACGTATATTACCGTGAACGGTCCGAGGCTGGAGACCGCGGCAGAGATCAGGGAATATGCATTGATCGGCGCTGATGTCGTCGGCATGACCGGCATGCCTGAGGCGGGTCTTGCCCGTGAACTGGAGATCTGCTTTGCCTGCGTGGCAGTTGTTACGAATATTGCCGCAGGTCTGACAGAAGGGAGGCTTACGGCAACAGAGGTCATAGATTCCATGAAAGCCTCCATGGAGCAGGTCAGGGCATTGCTCAAAGCCTTTTTCAGTCTCAGCCCGGCAGAGCCTGTCTGCTCCTGCGGCAGCAGTCTGAAGAACGCCAGGATGCAGGCCTGATAGAATAATAATCGTATGCAGACCATTCTGATCGTTGAAGACAAAGATTCCATGGCACAGATGCTCAGGGAAACCCTGGAAGCAGAGGGGTACCGCGTTGCTCTTGCAGGCGATGGCCAGGAAGGTATCCGTCAGATACGGGAAGGCCGTTTTGATCTGATCATCACTGACCTGAAACTTCCCCGGAAGGACGGCCTCGATGTTTTGAAGGCGGCGAGAGCAGAAAATCAGCTTGCGCCGGTGATCATGATGACAGCTTTTGGAACCGTAGAGACCGCTGTGGCTGCAATGAAAGAAGGGGCCTTTGATTTTATTACCAAACCCTTTGATACTGACCATCTTCTTCTCCTGATCAAGCGGGCGCTTGAGAACCAACGGCTTGTCACCGAAAACATGCTGCTTAAGGATGAACTGACGGGTAAGCTTGGCACACCGAAGATAATAGGGATGAGCCGGGAGATAACCAACGTTGCCCAGAAGGTTCAGAAGGTTGCTTCTGCAAAGACAACCGTGCTCCTCCTGGGGGAGAGCGGCACCGGCAAGGAGCTCTTCGCGCGCGCGCTTCACAACCTGAGCGACAGAAGGGATCATCCGTTTGTTGCCATTAATTGTGCTGCCATACCGAAGGAACTTCTCGAAACAGAACTTTTTGGCCATGAGAAGGGATCTTTTACCGGCGCCGAGGCGCGGAAGATCGGCAAGTTCGAACTGGCTGACAAGGGGACGGTCTTTCTTGACGAGATCGCTGAGATGGACCTGCTGCTCCAGGCAAAGATCCTGCGGGTCATCCAGGAAGGCGAGATAGAACGGGTGGGCGGCATCAAGGCTATCAGGATCGATGTGAGGATCGTTGCTGCAAGTAACAAGGACGTTGAAAAGGCTGTTGAGGAGAAGCTCTTCAGGGAAGATCTTTTTTATCGGCTGAACGTCTTCCCGATCGTGATACCGCCGCTCCGGGACAGGAAAGGCGACATCCCGCTTCTGGTCGATTTCTTTATGGACAAATACTGTCGTGAACTCAAAAAACCGCACCTGCATATTGCCAGGGCTGCCCTTGATCTGCTCACCAACTATCCCTGGAAAGGAAATGTGCGGGAACTGGAGAACTGTATCGAACGCGGCATCATCCTTTGCGAGGGAGACACTGTTACCGATGACCACATTGTGCTGAACAGGCAGATGGCTGTCGAGAGTTCTCTGAGGAGCCTTCCGGCCGACGGCACACTTGAAGAGGTCATGAAAGTGGCGACCCGCATTGTCGAAACGCAGCGCATCACAAAGGCCCTGAAGGATACGAAAGGAAACAAAACGAAGGCAGCGGAGATCCTTCAGGTGAGCTACAAGACCCTGCTGACCAAGATCAGGGATTACGGGATCGAGAACCCCTGATCGCCCCGGATAAAGAAAAAAAAGATTTTTCATTGTGGGCAAAGCGAAGCAATCCAGGCTTCTTTTTTGAGGTTGCCGGCAGAAGCTCGGGTTTTTGCAAGGACAGACCGATCAAGACCTGATAGATCCTGAGTTCCGGGAACGTGTTCGGCCTGATTCCTTGACAGTCTGAACAGCTTGCCATTATTATTAAAATTACGAATAATTTATATTTCAGTATTTAATTACTTTTCAGGGGGATTTGTGTCAGGACATTCGAAGTGGGCATCAATAAAACATAAGAAAGCGATCACCGACGCCAAGAGAGGGAAGGCCTTCACCAAGATCGTGAAGGAAATAAGTACAGCAGCCAGACTCGGTGGAGGAGACGCTGACAGTAATCCTCGCCTGCGTACTGCCATAGACGCTGCCAAAGAAGTGAATATGCCTCACGATAATATAAAAAAGGCGGTCATGAAGGGAACAGGAGCACTTCCGGGCATGTCGTATGAGGAGTATCTGTACGAAGGGTACGGCCCCGCAGGTGTTGCGGTCATGGTCGAGGTGATGACGGATAACAAGAACAGGACCGTTCCGGAGATCCGTTTTATCATGTCAAAGAACGGGGGAAGTCTCGGCGAGTCGGGATGTGTTGCCTGGATGTTTGATAAAAAGGGCTATATCCTGGTCAGTAAATCAGGAGCAGCTGAAGATGCGGTAATGAATGCCGCGCTGGACGCCGGCGCAGAGGACATGAAGAACGATCCGGAGGAAGCCAACTTTGAGGTCATTACTGCTTCTGAAGACCTTGTTGCCGTGAAAGAGGCGCTTGAGAAGGCGGGCATTCCCCTTGAGTCTGCTGAGGTAACGATGCTGCCGAAGAATTATGTTGTTCTTGACCAGAAGGCCGCTGAGCAGATGCTGCGGCTTATTGATGCACTTGAGGATAATGATGATGTGCAGAACGTGTACGCCAACTTCGACATTCCTGATGACGTGGCGGAAAAGATCAATAAGTGACCGGTGGTTGCGAGCTCCGCAGGGATGTGGTCTTTTTCAGGGCAGTAATATGCTTCGGGAGCGGGTGGTAAGATGTATATGACGGCAACATCGATCAGGGTTACGTTCAAAAGAAAATTCATCGCCGGACTTTTTATCTCGATTCCGGCAATTATAACCATCCTCGTAATCGCCTGGTTCTTCAGGTTTGTTGATGGTCTGCTTGAGCCGATCTACTACCAGATCCTCGGGTATCACACGCCCGGTCTCGGCTTCATCTCAGCGGTCATTCTTGTCTTTGTCGTCGGCATCGTTTCTACGAATGTCTTCGGTAAAAAGATCATTCTTTTCTTTGAACGCATATTTCTCAACATCCCTGTGTTCAAGAGTTTCTATACGGCGATAAAACAGCTTGTTGATGCCTTCTCGCCGGAGAGCACAACATCATCATTCAGGAAGGTCGTGATCATTGAATATCCCCGGAAGGGGGCCTATGCCTTCGGATTTCTTACCAAAGAAAGTACGGTTTTGGCTGAGGGCAGCGGAAAAGAATTGAACCTCAGGGCCGTATATGTACCGACGAACAACCTTTATATGGGAGAGATCGTACTGGTGCCTGAGGGGGATGTTTTTGCTACGGATATCCCGGTTGATGAGGGCATGAAGATAATCCTCTCCGGTGGGATCGCAGCGCCTCACCGGATAGGTGAATCCAGGGAATGAGAACTGCCTGCATCATACTTGCCGCAGGTCAGGGCAAGAGAATGAGGTCTGCTCTGCCAAAGGTGCTCCACAGGGTCTGCGGCATGCCCATGCTTCAGGCTGTCATAGACACTGCAGCGAAGCTGAAACCCGAGCGCGTAATCGTGGTTGCCGGCAGACAGATCGATATTCTCAGGAAAGAGATCACGGTTTCTGATGTTCAGTTCATGCTTCAGAAAGAACCTAAGGGTACTGGTGATGCGCTGAAGAGTGCCATGCCTGCTTTGAAGAACTTCAGGGGGACGGTGGTCGTCCTGAACGGCGACACACCGCTCATTGAGCCGCAGACGATCAAACGACTTCTTGCACTTCATCAGAAGAACCATAATGCTGTTTCCGTGCTTTCGTTCCATGCAGAAGACCCGAAGGGTTATGGCAGGATAATCAGGGACAGGACCGAAAAATTCCTTGCTATTGTGGAAGAGAAGGATGCTGATAACAGCCAAAAGAAGATCCATGAAGTGAACAGCGGAGTCTATGCCATCGATCATGATGCCTTTTCTCTTCTTGACCGGCTGGTAATGAACAGGCAGAAAGGCGAATATTATCTGACCGATATCGTGTCCCTTTCGCTCATGCAGGGCCTGCGGACGTCCGCCTTTGCCATAGGTGGGGAAACAGAGTTCATGGGTGTGAATACAAGGGAAGAACTGCTCAGGGCCGCTGAGGTCATGCGGCAGGGTGTGGTCCGGAACTGCATTGCCAGGGGAGTGAACTTCCTTGATCCTGCCTCAGCGTTTATCCATCCTCATACTTCGATCGGCAGGGACACGACCATCTATCCGAATGTTTTTATTGAAGCCGGCACAAAGATAGGCAGCAACGTGACCATTTATCCTCACGTGCGGGTCCTCCGCAGCACGATCGATGACCATGCTGTTATCAGGGACTCGACCGTGATCGAAGACTCACATGTCAGCACGGGTGCAAGCGTAGGACCTTTTGCACATATCCGGCCCGGCTCCGAGATCGGAGCCCATGCGAAGATAGGGAATTTCGTTGAACTGAAAAAGGCTGTCATAGGGAACCGTGCAAAGGCATCTCACCTCAGCTATCTCGGAGACGCTGTGGTCGGCCGTGAAGTGAACATTGGCGCCGGCACCATAACCTGCAACTATGACGGAGAGAAAAAGCATCAGACCATTATCGGTGACCATGTTTTTGTGGGGAGCGATACGCAGTTTGTTGCGCCGGTGAAGATCGGCAAGGGTGCTTATATCGGTGCTGGATCAACGATCACAAAGGACGTTCCTCCCGGATCTCTTGCAGTAAGCAGAACGGAACAGAGGAATATCAAAGACTGGGTGAAGAACAAACAGGCCAAGGCCAAGGGGAAGGCAAAAAAATGAGTTTTTCTTTGAACTATTCACGATTCACGCTTCACGCATTGCGGTTCTGAAATGTGCGGGATCATTGGATATATCGGGAACAGGAATGCGGTTTCCGTCATGCTGGAGGGCCTGAAGCGGCTCGAGTACCGCGGATATGATTCAGCGGGCATAGCCTTCCATACCGGCAAGGGGCTTGAGGTCGTTCGGTGCAAGGGCAAGATCAGGGAACTTGCCGCAGTAGTCGAATCGAAGAATCTTTTCAGTACGGCAGGTATAGGTCACACACGCTGGGCAACGCATGGAAAACCCTCTGAAGAGAATGCCCACCCCCACAGGTCAGACGACATTGTTATCGTTCATAACGGTATCATCGAGAACTACCTGCCTCTCAGAAAGAAGCTTCTGGAAAAAGGGTATACCTTTACCTCGGATACGGATACCGAGGTGCTTTGCCATCTCATCAGGGACTATGCAGGTCCCCTGTCCCTTGAAGACGCTGTCAGGGCTGCGCTCAGGGAAGTAAAAGGTGCCTATGCCATTGCCGTGGTCAGTGAAAAAGAACCGGGCAAGATAGTCGGGGTCCGCAAGGACAGTCCTCTGGTGGTCGGTCTTGGCGAAGGCGAGTTCTTTATTGCGTCGGATGTCCCGGCCTTTCTGAGCTACACAAGGAATGTCATGTTCCTTGACGATGAAGAGATGGTGGTGATCACGCCGGAGGGAGTCATGGTCACGACCCTTGACGGCACTATGGTGCAGAAGGAAGTAACTGCGATAACCTGGAGCCCTTCGATGGCTGAAAAGGGCGGGTACCGCCATTTCATGCTCAAAGAGATCTTCGAACAGCCTCGTGCGGTCAGCGATACGATGCGGGGAAGATTTTCAGCTGAGACCGGCGAGGTGAACCTTGAAGAGTTCGGCCTGTCGCAGCAGATCCTGGCAGGGATAAAGAAGGTCTACATCGTGGCCTGCGGGACATCATGGCACGCAGGTCTTATCGCCAAGTATATGATCGAGGAACTGGCGCGCGTGCCTGTCGAGGTTGACATCGCGTCAGAGTTCAGATACCGGGACCCGCTGATCGGCAGCAGCGACCTTATGATCGTGATAACCCAGTCCGGGGAGACTGCTGACACGCTTGCAGCGCAGCGTGAGGCAAAGCTCAGGGGCGCGCGAACGCTTACGATCTGCAATGTTGTGGGAAGCACGTCTGCGCGTGAAGCGGATGCCGTATTTTACACCCACTCAGGGCCGGAAATAGGCGTTGCATCGACAAAGGCATTTCTGACCCAGGTCATGTCACTGTATCTCCTCGCGATCGCCCTTGGCCAGACACGGGGAACCGTGAACCGTGAAAGGTCAAAGGAGCTTCTGCAGGAGCTGCTTGAGCTGCCGGGCAAGATAGAGAGGACGCTTACGGCAGAGGACAAGATCAAGACGGTCGCGCGTGACTATTTCAAGGCACGGGGCTTTATCTATCTGGGCCGGGGGATCAATTTCCCGATAGCCCTCGAAGGTGCGCTCAAGCTCAAGGAAATATCCTATATTCATGCAGAGGGATATCCTGCGGGAGAGATGAAACACGGTCCCATAGCGCTTATCGATGAAGAGCTGCCGGTCGTCGTTCTTGCGCCGAGGGACAGGCTCTATGAAAAGATTATCACGAACATACAGGAAGTGAACAGCAGAGGCGGCAGAGTGGTTGCCATATCGAATGAAAGCAATGGCGAGGTCTGTGACATTTCCCGCACCTGTATCCTGGTGCCTGACTCAAATCCCTATCTTCAGCCGATGCTTCTTGTTATCCCTCTCCAGATCCTCGCTTATCACATCGGGGTGCTGAGAGGCTGCGATGTTGACCAGCCCCGTAATCTTGCAAAGAGTGTAACGGTTGAGTAGGAGAGCACGCAGAAAGCCCGTAGAAAGTGGATTTGCAGGGGTCATATCTGGTATTCTATACCGAACGGCAAATCGATGTATAACGAGGTCTTCATGCAAGATTTGAATCCCCAGCAAAAACAGGCACTGGAAATCACTGATGGTCCGATCCTTGTTCTGGCAGGCGCGGGTAGCGGGAAGACACGGGTCATCACCCACAAGTTCGCCCATCTTGTTAAAGCCAGGAAGGTGTCCCCGGATTCTGTCCTCGCGGTGACCTTTACGAACAAGGCTGCAAACGAGATGAGGGAGCGGATCAGGGGTCTGCTGGGCAAGGAAATGAAGACTTCCTGGATAGGCACGCTCCATTCGCAATGCAGCAGGGTGCTCCGCAAGGATATCAAGGCCCTTGGATATGGCAACGATTTTTCTATCTATGATGAAGATGACCGCTGCACGCTGATCAGACATATCCTCAAGGAGTTCAAGATTTATGAGGCGCTGTATAAGGGAGTTTCATCCCGCATGAACCTCCTGAAAGCGGCTCTTGTCGGGTCGGAGGAGTTTCTTTCTGCCGGTGAAGGGTTCGGTTTTGATGAAAAGCTCGCAAAGGTTTATGTGCGCTATCAGGATGAACTGAAACGTTCCAATGCCGTTGATTTTGATGACCTTATCATGCTCACCGTTAAGCTCTTTAAAGAGCATCCGAAGATACTTGAAAGATATCAGGAACAGTTCCCCTATGTGCTTGTTGATGAGTTCCAGGACCTGAATAATGCCCAATATCAGCTGGTAAAGATGATGGCCCAGAAGAACAGGAACATCTGCGCAGTCGGCGACGACGATCAGAGCATATACAAGTTCAGGGGTGCTGATGTGAAGCATATCCTTAATTTTGAAAAGGACTTTCCCAAGACCAGGGTCGTGCGGCTTGAAAGGAACTATCGCTCTACACAGAACATTCTTGATGCTTCCCATGGGGTCATTTCGATGATCGCCGACCGGAAGAGCAAGAAACTCTGGACTGAACGGGGTACCGGCGAAATGGTCAATTTCTGCTGGCTCAGTTCGGAAGAGGAAGAGGCAAAGCATATCGCCAAGGTCATCAAGGAACTTTATCTCAAAGGTTCGTACGCGTTCAGGGACATCGGTATCCTTTACCGCGTGAATCTTCAGTCACGTGCTATTGAAGACGCCCTTCGCGAGTCGGGGCTGCCCTATCATATTGTCGGCGGCGTCAGTTTTTATCAGAGAAAAGAGGTCAAGGATATCATTGCATACGTGCGCCTTGTGCTGAATCATGGGGATAATGTAAGCCTGAGAAGGATCATCAATACGCCCGCAAGAGGGATCGGTGCAGCTACCCTGACAAAGATCGAGAATGAGGCAAAGAAACAGTCTATCTGTCTTTACGATGCCATAAAGAACAGCATCAAAGGCAATGGTATTATTGCCTCTACCAGGGAAAAACTGAGCTCTTTTATTGCTCTCATCGATAAACTTTCCTCTGTCCATTACAAGAGCGCCGGCGATCTTCTCAAGGCGATCACGGACAAGGTCGATTGTCTTGGCCAGCTTGACGAAGAGAGAAAGCAAAATGTGATCGAACTTATCGCGTCCGGCGAAGGGCGGGACATGGAAGATTTTCTTGATAAGGTTTCGCTCATGTCCAGCCCTGAGCAGGCAGCCGGCGGAAACCTTGTTTCTCTTATGACACTTCACAATGCAAAGGGTCTTGAGTTTCCGGTGGTCTTTCTTTCCGGTATGGAAGAGGGACTTCTCCCCTATTTTAAATCGATCGGGAACCCTGAAGAGGTCGCTGAGGAACGGAGGCTCTGCTATGTCGGCATGACGCGGGCCAAGGATATCCTCTTCCTGTCCGGTGCACGGAAGAGGAAGCTCTATTCAAAGCTCCAGGAACAGGAGCCGTCGCGTTTTCTGAAGGATCTCCCCAAGGCGTGCTGCAGATGGATCGAGAAGATCTCTGCACCGCAGACGATCAAGGTTGTCTGCGATAACCGGAAAAAATATGACGTCAGGAAAACGCATGTCCCGTTTGCTGCCGGCTGCAGGGTCAAGCATCCTGTCTGGGGGGTGGGTGTTGTTCGGGACTGCTATGGGGACGGCGAGGAGCAGAAGGTCATGGTTAATTTCCCCCAGATCGGGCTGAAGAGACTGTCGCTGAAAATGGCTAATCTGACGAAGATCTGAACGGATGAACATTGCTATCGAGCATCTTTCGCGGCTTGCCCGCCTGTCGCTGACGGAAGAGGAAAAGTCGGTGTACGGGAACCAGCTCGACCATATCCTTCAGTATGTGGAAAAGCTTAATGAACTTGATACAACCGGTATTGAACCTACTTCTCATGTTATCTCGATCAGCAACGTCATGCGGGAGGATGCGCTCAGGCCCTCTCTGGACAGGGAAGTTGCCCTGATGAACGCGCCTGACAAGACAGACGCCTTTTACCGCGTGCCGAAGATAATAGAATGAAAAAGCTAACAGTAAACCGCTATCAGCGGTCAGCCATCAGCAGTCAGCCATCATCTGTAAAGCTTGAAAAAAAGTGTTTGGGGAAATCTGAAGCAGTTGTTATGCTTTCTCTGACAGCTTTTTATCTGCCGGAGGCAGCATGCTGAGGTGCATGCTCAGGACGAAGATCCATATGGCAACGGTTACGGAATCGAACCTTGCGTATGAGGGAAGTATTACGATCGACCAGTCGATCCTCAGGGAAACAGATATCCTTCCCTACGAGCAGGTGATGATCAGCAACATGAATAACGGCGAGCGCTTCGAGACCTATGTCATCCCGGGCAAGAAGAAAGGCGAGATCTGCCTGAACGGCCCGACTGCCCGCAAGGGAGCTGTCGGCGACAAGGTCATTATTTTTTGCTACAGTTACTTCGACGATGCCAGGGCCAAAGAGATCAAGCCAAAGATCGTTTTCGTCGATGCAAAGAACCGGATCTCAAAGAAGAAGAAAAAGTAAGATTATTTATATTCGCGTGACCTGTGTCCGAAAAAAAAGGCCGCTGAGATCATTCTCAGCGGCCTTTTTTACTTATTGAACGGCTATTTTTGCGAGAGCGTAACGAAGAGGGAAGACCCTCCTCTGAATATGAGAAGCAAGACAGATTCCTCTTTCTTAATTTTGGCGACCACATCCTTATAGCTCTTCACATCAATGACTTTCTTCCGGTTGACCTCCTGGATCACATCTCCCTGCATCAAGGCTCCCGCAGCAATGCTGCTTTCTTCGATGTCACTGACGATGACCCCCCTGATCTTGTCCGGGACCTTCAGTTTCTTTGCGAGTTCGGGATTCATGTCCTGAACACTGACTCCCTTGAGGGCGTTCTGAAAATCACCCGCTTCAAGAGGCTGCGACGCGTCAGCAGGAAGCTCGCCAATGGTTATCGTCATGGTCCTCGCCTTGCCGTCTCTCAAAACCTTTGCCGTATGCTGTTCGCCGGGCAGTGCGTTTGCGACCATATTCCTCAGAATATAGGGCTCTTCGATCTTTTTGCCGTCATACTCAAAAATGATGTCTCCCCTCTGCAGTCCGGCCTTTTCGGCCGGGCCGTCTTCAACAACATCCCCTACGAGCGCACCGACCTCATCCTTCAGGTCGAACTGTTTTGCAAGCTCCGGCGTCACCTTCTGGATCGAAACACCAAGCCACCCTCTTACAACCTTGCCCCTCTTAATAAGACTTTCCATAATGGACTTCACCATATTGCTCGGAATGGCAAAGCCGATCCCCTGGTAACCGCCGCTTGTGCTGTATATAGCGGTATTGATGCCCACAACCTCACCTTTTACGTTGACGAGTGCACCGCCTGAGTTGCCGGGGTTGATAGCTGCGTCTGTCTGGATAAAATCTTCATAGTCAGCTATGCCGACGTTTGCCCTTCCGAGGGCGCTCACAATACCCATAGTTACGGTCTGATTGAGGCCAAAAGGGTTTCCAACGGCAAGGACCACTTCGCCGACCTGCAGTTTGTCTGAGTTGCCCCAAGGAACAATAGGAAGGCCCTTTGCATCGATCTTTATCACGGCTATTTCGGTCTTCAGATCAGAGCCGATGATCTTGCCGATAAATTCCCTTTTATCGGTGAGGGTAACCTTGATCTCATCAGCGTCCTTCACTACATGGGAATTGGTGATGATATATCCGTCCGGGGAGACGATGACACCGGAACCAAGGCCGGATGACTTCTGTTCCCTGGGCTGCTGTCTCTGACGTCCAAACTGGTCACCGAAGAACCTTTTGAAGAAAGGGTCATCAAGAAAGGGGTCCTGTCCGCTGCCAACCTTGACCGTTCTGGTCGTCAGGATATTTACAATGCCTGGTTTAACGGCGGCTGTTACCTCTGCCATTGCCTGTCCTGTTCTGGTAAGAAGATCAACAGACTGCTCTGAGATCTTAGGCCCCTGGGCATCGGACACGGTGACCAGAAACGGCAGTGTTAACAATATGCCGGTTATTAAGACGACCAACGAACGCATTGTTTTATCCAAGAATGATGAGCGAAAGTTCATGACTTCCTCCTGTTTGCCGGCTCATAGCGTTTAACCCGTATCGTCCAGAAAAGTTTCCGACATGTATTGTGTTCCCGGACCGATCTTTGAACGCAATGCGGTACATAACATAGCAATTACCGCCGCTGCTTTTTCCTCCGGGAACGGGTAATGATCCGGAGGATAATGTTTCTGCTTAAAGAAAATATATACCATCCATGCAGCGTTAGTCAAAAAACGCAATTTGTAGTACAATAGCACGTAAAGAAACGTGTAAAATTTTCGTGAAAAGGCCGGTAGTAAATATGAAAACAGATAAAAGATCATCCGTGCGGTTCATTGCGGTGCTGGCAGTTTTTTTGTTCTCTGTCGTGCCGGGCAATGCCGGCGCTCGCCTTGCAGCAGAATTAGAGCATAGTGATAATGCCGGCAGCAGTATCCCTAATCCCTCGGGGCGGCTTGAAACAGCCGTTATGCCTGGGGCATCCTCGCAGACGTATTATGTAGTCAGTGACAACCTCTATGTCCTTGTCCAAAAACCGATGGCTAAAGCATACGGCGCATTTTCCATGAAACCGGTTATCGTGTCTGATGTTGCCGGCTACAGTGACGAAGACACAGGGCCTGCAGGTTTGGCATCAGGAGATACGCTGCGTGCCGGCGAAAGCAGTTCCTTTGATCGCGCTGAGCAGGGGAGTGAGAAGCTTCAGGGGACAGAGGTAGCCATTAATATGAATTTCAGGAGAGCAGCAGACAAACCGGAGAAACCTGGTGCCGGAGCTGATAGTTCCCAGGATAATGAAGATATTGCAGACCCGTTGGAGCCGATAAACCGCGTTTTCTTCACCTTCAACGATAAGTTTTATTTCTGGGCGGTGAAACCTGCGGCCCGTGTCTATGGACTTATCGTGCCGGAATGGGGCCGGATGAGAGTACGGAATGTATTTGATAACGTGCAGGCTCCGGTAAGGCTGGTCAATGCACTCCTACAGCTAAAGATGCATAAGGTTGGAACAGAATTCGCCAGGTTTGTTCTCAACAGCACCGTTGGCGTTGCCGGATTATTCGATATCGCTTCCAGACACCCTGAACTCATCACCAGCGAAGAGGACCTGGGCCAGACTTTCGGCGCCTATGGATTAGGGGAGGGGTTCTATCTTGTTTTGCCGTTCCTGGGGCCTTCTTCCCTGCGGGATACGGCAGGAACGGTCGGTGACTATTTTCTTGACCCCATAGGGCACATAACGCCGGTGAGGGATGCGATAGTCGTGCGGTCTTTTGATCGGGTCAATGATACTTCTTTCAAGATCGGCGATTATGAAGACATCAAGGAATCTGCAATGGATGCGTACATTTCAATACGGGATATGTATAAGCAGTTCAGGAGAAACAAAATTCGGGAGTAATTGCCCCCGGATTACTTGACTACTTTTTCCCTCAAACGCCTTACCAGGTCGTTGTACGAACTTGACCTTATGATCTGAGTGAACTGTGTCCTGTAGTTGTTCACGAGGCTTACGCCCTCGACGATAATGTCATATACTTCCCATTTATCCTTTTTCCTGAGAATCCGGTATTCAACCGGGATGCTGAGCCCTTTTTTGTCAACGATCTTCGTTTTAACCACGGCGTAATCGCCGTCTGATTTCTCGTCGTAATACACGACTTTTTCATTTTCGTACCGCTCAATTTTTTTGATGTAGGTGTTTTCAAGGAGATCGGAATAAAGGGCCACGAACTCCTTCTGCTCGGCAGGAGTCCGGTCCTTCCAGTGGGCGGCAAGTGATCTTTTTGCCATCTCCTCAAAGTCGAAACGCTTTATTACCGTCTGGCGGATGCCGGAACGCCGCTCTTTTTCCTTTTCCGGCTTCCTTAATTCCTTGTCATTGAGGATCTTCATGACCGCATCGACCGTTTCCTTCACCTGATCGGTCGGTTCGCCTGCCTTTGCACTGAGAGGGAAGCAGGCCAGAGAGAGTCCTGCAATGAAGGCCACAAGGGCCAGGGAGAGCCTGTTTTTTTTCATGAATGCTATACCTTTCCGAATACGAATTTTGAGATCAATTCCTCGATATCAACGGCAGATTCCGTGTCCCTGATCTTCCCGCCGGTTGGGAGGATTTTGTCCGAGCCGCCCGGAGTTATCTGGATGAACTTCTCGCCGATCAGCCCCTTTGTTTTTATGGAGGCAATTGCGTCGTCATGGACCTTTACGCTGTCATCAAGGGTGAGTTCCAGTAATGCCGTATTATTGCTCAGACGTATATTTTTTATCGAGCCCACTTCAACCCCGGCTATCTCGACAACCGCTCCGGGCTTTATGCCGCCGGCCTTTTCGAACTCGGCGAGGAGAGTATATCCTCTTTTGCCGGTGAGGTCCAGGTTGCCGAGCTTCACGGAAAGATACCCGACTGAAAGAATTCCTATCAGCAGAAAGATGCCCACTGCAAGTTCAAGATCGAATTTTTTCATCGTTGTTCTCCTCAGGATATGATATCGATAGGCCCTTCGAGCGAGCCGGTGATGAACTGTTTTACGACAGGATTGGTCGAGTTCCTGATCTCATCAGGAGTCCCTGCCTGTTCAATGATCCCATTATGCAGCACGGCTACCTTGTCGACGATCCCGAAGATGCCGGGAACCTCGTGGCTTATGATCACTGCCGTAAAACCGTATTTATCATGTGTTGTTTTTATGAGCTTATGGATCGAACTGGTGATGACCGGATCGAGGCCGGTCGTCGGTTCGTCAAAGATCACCAGGGAAGGTTCTGTTATGAGTGCCCGCGCAAGGGCCGCACGTTTTTTCATGCCTCCACTCAATTCTTCCGGAAATTTGTTTCCCCGGTCTCCCAGGCCTACGTCCTCAAGCGCACGCATGACCCTTTCCTGTATCTCAGCTTTCCTCATGCTGGTCTTTTCTTTCAGGGGAAAGGCTACATTTTCTGCCACGGTCATGGAATCGAACAATGCCCCCCCCTGGAAAAGAACACCGAGTTTTTCCCGTATCCGGTCAAGCTCAGCCAGCGGGAGTTTTGTGATATCGATGCCGTCTATCAGGACCTGCCCTGCATCCGGCCTGAGAAGACCCATAATGTGCTTGACCAGGACGCTCTTGCCGCATCCGCTCTTGCCCACGACCGTAACGATCTTGCCGGTCGGGATGAGCAGGTCTGCGCCTTTCAGCACGTTCTGACCCTTAAACGATTTATAAAGACCGATGAGTTCGATCATATCTCTTCCCTATTCGTTCCCTCTGTCCTCTATATCAGAAATGATCCGAGTGAATAGTCCCATATGAGGATCAATATGGATGACAGAACAACTGCCTCGGTCGTTGCCTTGCTCACGCCTGCAGCCCCAAAGCCTGAGTTGAAACCCTTATAGCAGGAGATCCACGAAACAATGAGACCGAAGCTGACGGATTTATAGAACCCCAGGAGGACGTCTTTCATCTCAACATAATCTTCCATGAGAGAAAAATACGTGCCGCCGCTGATACCCAGAAGCTTTACCCCGACAAGGTATCCCCCATAAATGCCGATAACGTCGAATATCGCCGTGATAAGGGGGAAGACGATCAATGCCGCAGTGATATTCGGAACGATCAGATACCGGATCGGGTTGAGGGCCATGGCGGTGAGCGCATCGATCTGCTCTGAAATTCTCATCATGCCCAGTTCAGCCGTAAGAGCTGAGCCGGCTCTGCCGGTCACCATGAGCGCTGAGAGTACAGGGCCCAGTTCGCGGATAAGACTGAGCGCTATGCCGGGGCCCAGAAGGGCTTCGGAGCCGAATTTTCTGAGAATGTAATACAGCTGAAGAGCCAGCACCATGCCGGTAAAAGACCCTGTCAGAAGGATGACGAGCATGGATTTGTTCCCGAAGAAGCGCATCTGGCGCAGCAGCTGTTTGAACTTAAAGGGAGGCTTGAATATCATCTTGAGAGCGCTCAGGAGGAAAAGGAACATCCTGCCCATTTCTCTGAGCGTCGATAACGCATATCTGCCGGCCATCCTCAATAAATTCGCCATATTAACGCTTTATTATACAGGAAGGTGGCAAAAAGTTGTCGTCAGAATAACGGGCTCTGCAACCGATCTTTCATGCCGCCAGACACCGGAAGCTTGCTCCCGTTTGTCCCGGTATACTATTCTTTAAGCTGGCGGATCGTGCAATATTCCGATGTCGTCAGGGGGGCAGGTTATCGCATGAATAATGATCAGATAAAAAAAATCATTCAGGCTGTGCAGAAGGGTGAACTGGCTGTAGAAGAGGCTGTAAGGAAGATGCAGCATCTCCCCTATGAAGATATCTCCTTTGCCAGGGTCGATCATCACCGCCACCTGAGGCAGGGTGTGCCTGAGGTGATCTTCGCTTCCGGCAAGACCGAAAAGCAGGTGATCGAAATAGCGCGGACCATGTATAAGAAGAGCAGAAGTTTTTTGATCACCAGGGCAACAGAGAAGATATACAGGTCTCTGAAGATCAAGGGCGCTTCTTTTCATGCCCTGTCAGGCGTGATCTCCATTGGCGGGCAAAAGAAGAAGACCGGTAATGTGCTTGTCCTCACTGCCGGGACCTCGGATATCCCTGTTGCTGAAGAGGCTGCAGTTACTGCAGCATTCCTTGGAAGCAGCGTAACTACCGTCTATGATGTTGGTGTTGCCGGCCTTCATCGTCTGATGGACAGAAAAGAAGAACTCGGAAAAGCGCGGGTGATCATCATTGTTGCCGGCATGGAGGGTGCGCTTCCTTCTGTTGTCGGCGGCATGACAGACCGGCCGATCATTGCAGTGCCTACATCAATCGGTTATGGCACCAGTTTCAATGGCCTTACCGCGCTTTTTGCGATGCTGAACTCCTGTGTTCCCGGCATTGCAGTGGTGAACATAGACAACGGCTTTGGCGCCGGCTGCCTTGGGCATAAGATAAATACCATTCGTTGATTGTAAGGTTTCAGTGGATGCGGTAACATAACGCACCCTACACCTGCTTAAGGCACCTACTGTTTGGCTCTTACCTCAAGAGGGGGTTTATTCCTCCCCTTAAGATAAGGGGAGGCGAGGAGGGGTTATGATTCTTCCGCGCTTTGCTGAAGAGTTACCTTTGATTCCCAAGCATGCCGGATCGGGAAACGAAAATCCCCTCTGCTTTTATGGCCGGAACCTCTCTACCTCAAAAGGCATGCCAGAGTTTATATCGATACCCAAGTGACTATTTACTTCGACCTTGCATAGTCGATCATCCCTTGAAAATCAATGACAACTGCTTCCTCGTCTCCTACGACCCAAGCGTCATGACCAGAGGGGAGTAAGGAAACATCACCAGCCCTACACTCGATCTCTGATCCATCATCCATTCGAATCATTAGCACACCCGAAACGTGATACTGGAAATGTGGTGCTTCGCAACTCTCTGTTTTAGCCAACGGCTTTACTGAAGTTGACCATCTCCAGCCGGGCTCAAAGACTGCACGACCCACGGTCGCCCCACCAATGTTAATAAGCTCCACTTTTCCCTTTGGGAAGTCGCGTACTTCATCCGGCTTATTAAAACTTTTTAATTCGGCTTTCTCTTCCATATGCACCTCCTAAGTAGTAATGTACATTTTATCACAGATAAGATATCATGCAATTACAAGCTTGTAGCGTGTAGCGCCTGCTGAGCTCTCAATACGACATTCTGATCCTTCATTAACCAGCGGCCGTTAAACTGAATGGTGTTATCTGGAGAATCAGATCGATTTCTGATTGCCCACGCCCATTGAGTGACTGTCACGTGTGCCTGAGTCAAATTGACATTATCTTTTCTGCTCCACTATACTTTAATCAACCCTTGGGGGAGGCTGCTGAGGCCTGAGAGTCTCTCGATAAAACGGGAGAGACCCCTTGTACCTGATACGGATAATTCCGACGGAGGAAACAGGGAATTGATCAGAAAAGGCAACCGTATCCTGAAAGGGATGCGGTTTTTTGTTTTATGAAACTGAAAATTAACGGCGAAGACAGAGACAATATCAGCGCTCAAACAGTGCAGGAACTGCTTGAAGACCTGAAGATCACAGTCGGCAGGGTGGCTGTTGAGGTAAACATGGTCATAGTAAGAAGAACGGAATATGAGCAGTTCAGGCTCAATGACGGAGACGTGGTCGAGATCGTTAACTTTGTTGGCGGGGGATGAGGTTGTTCAAAGTTCCGAGTTTGTCATTCTCTCGAAAATACCCCTCACCCAACCCTCTCCCCCAAGGGGCGAGGGACCAAATGTTTCCCTCCCTTGAGGGGAGGGATTAAGGGCGGGTGAAAGTAAAGAAGGATTCCGAATACCCAGACTTCGATCAAGCTATCCGGAATGACTGAATAGGCTGATGTGTAGAATTACGTTCAATCTCATTATCAGAATGTGGAACTTTGAATATTGAACGAAGTTTACGGAGGAAATATGGAAGATACGCTTATCATTAGAGGGATAGAGTTCAAGTCCCGGCTCTGGGTAGGGACAGGAAAATACAAGGATTTTGAGGAGACGAAGAAAGCTATCGAGGCATCGGGCGCTGATGTGGTGACTGTAGCAGTCAGGCGCACGAATATCACGGACAGGAAGTCTGAGAACCTTCTCGATTTCCTCGATCCGAAGAAATACAAGATCCTTCCTAACACTGCGGGCTGTTATACGGTCGAGGATGCGCTCAGGTATTCGCGGCTTGCGCGCGAGGCAGGGGTGTCTGACCTTATCAAGATCGAGGTGATTGGCGACGAAAAGACACTTTTCCCTGATGTGATCGGCCTTCTGAAGGCGACCGAGATCCTTGCAAAGGAAGGGTTTATCGTGTTCCCTTATACGAACGATGATCCGATCATGGCAAAAAGGCTTGTTGATGCAGGCGCTGCTGCGGTCATGCCGCTTGCTGCGCCGATCGGCTCAGGTCTCGGGATCAGGAACCCTTACAATCTCAAAATTATTCTTGAGCAGGCAACCGTCCCGATCATTGTGGACGCAGGAGTGGGAACAGCATCCGATGTTGCATTTGCCATGGAACTGGGCTGCGATGCAGTTCTGCTGAACACGGCAATAGCAGGCGCAAAGGACCCGATCGCCATGGCATCGGCCATGAAGTATGGGGTGATCGCCGGCCGGCTTGCATACAAGGCAGGCAGGATCCCGCGGAAACTCTATGCAACAGCAAGCAGCCCCTTTGACGGCATGCTGTAAAGATAGTGATGCGTGATCAGTAATGAGTGTTGATTGGTGAGTAAAGCAGCTGTTGATAAAGAGCCCCTCCTTACCAAGGAGGGGTGCGGGGAGGTTATGATGGTTATTTATTCATACCCCACCCGACCTCCCCTTGTAAAGGGGAGGAGTCAGCACGTGTGTAAGTTGTAATGGCGACACCCGATTTCAGGTTGTATCTCATAACCGACAGAAAGTTATTCGGCTCTTCAGACGCGATGCTGGACGCCATTGAAAAGGCCCTCCGGGGCGGCGTGAAAGCTGTTCAGCTGAGGGAAAAGGACCTTGGGATCAGGGAACTTCTTGATCTGGCATACAGGATGAGGGCACTGACCGCGAGATACGGTGCAAAGCTCTTTATCAATGACCGGGTCGATATTGCGCTGGCTGTTGATGCGGACGGCGTGCATCTCAGCCGGACGAGCATACCGGTGCAGGCAGCCCGCAAGGCATCTGGCGAAAGATTGATGATCGGTGTTTCAACGCATGGAGTACAAGAGGCTCAGCAGGCCGAGGCAGATGGCGCCGATCTTATAACACTGGGGCCGGTGTACGAAACGCCTTCAAAAATGCAGTACGGCATGCCGATCGGCATTCATCTGCTGAACGAAGCGGCAAGAAATTGCAATATACCGGTCTTTGCGATAGGCGGCATAACGATCGGACGAATAGAGGAAGTATTGAGACAGGGAGCATTCGGGGCAGCGCTCATATCAGCTGTCCTGACGGCTGAGGATATTCAAAAAACCACAGAGGAGTTTATAAGGAAACTATCATGACAAGACTTGAATTAGCCAAAAAAGGGACGATCACTGATGAGGTGAAGCTCGTTGCTGCTTCCGAAGGATTGACCGCTGAGCAGCTTTCAGCAGATATCGCATCCGGCGTGAGCGTTATCCCGATCAACCGGAATCACGCGATAACGCCTATCGGCATCGGCAGGATGATGCGCACCAAGATCAATGCAAACATCGGAACGTCAAAGGACAGGATCTCGATCGAGGAAGAGATGGAGAAACTCGCAGTGCTGGTGAAGTATGGCGCTGATGCGGTGATGGACCTTTCCACCGGAGGACCGATCAAAGAGCTGAGGCAGATGATGCTGAAAAGGTCCCCTGTGGCAGTGGGAACCGTGCCTATTTACGAGACGATCGTGAGGACCGTTGCACAGAAAGGTTCGATTGCGAAGATGACAGCAGACGACCTTTTCGCCGTTATCGAGGAGCATGCTGCAGACGGCGTTGATTTTGTCACGGCACATGCAGGCCTTACCATGAAAGCGATCGAGCGGCTGAAGAACGAAGGCAGGATCCTTGACGTGGTGAGCAGGGGAGGCTCCTTCCTTGTTGAGTGGATCATCTACAATGAGAAAGAAAATCCTCTGTATGAGCAGTATGACAGGCTGTGCGATATTGCATACAAGTATGATATGACCCTGAGCCTTGGTGACGGCATGCGGCCGGGATGTCTTGCTGATGCGACTGACCGCACCCAGCTTGAGGAGTTGCTTACGTTGGGCGAGCTGCGCGACAGGGCAGTAGAGAGGAACGTGCAGGTCATTATCGAAGGGCCGGGCCATGTGCCGCTCAATCAGGTGGAGCTGAACGTAAAGATCGAAAAAGAGATCTGCAAGGGCGCGCCTTTTTATGTGCTCGGTCCGCTGGTAACTGACATAGGCATGGGGTACGACCACATTACTGCTGCTATTGGCGGGGCCGTAGCCGGAGCAGCAGGAGCGGACTTTCTCTGCTATGTGACGCCCTCTGAGCATATCAGGCTTCCGACCATAGAGGATGTGAAAGAAGGCGTTATCGTATCAAAGCTTGCGGCACATGCTGCTGACATTGCCAAAGGCATTAAAGGCGCTATGGATGCTGATATGAAGATGGCAAGGGCGCGGAAGGCATTGGACTGGAACGGCCAGATAGCCTGCAGCCTGAACCCTGACAAGGTGAGAGAGTGGAGGGCTGAGGTCCCGCCTACAGAAACTGAGGTATGCAGTATGTGCGGAGAGTTCTGCGCCATCAGAACAGTTGAAAGGGCGCTGCACAAGAAGAGTTAATTCGTGAAAGCGCGAAGCGTTTATGCGTGAGACAGCAAGAAGATGAAGGCGGTGGCGGCCATACTGCTGATCGGACCTACGGGTTCGGGGAAGACCCCCTTGGGCAGTTGTATCGATCAGCTCGGCATAACTGGCCGTAAATGTCATCACTTTGATTTCGGTCATGAGCTGCGGTCCATTGCAAATGCAGAAAATCTTCCTGAAGGTTTTACTGAGACCGAACATCAATTCCTGAAAGATGTACTGGTCAAGGGGCTTCTTCTTGAAGACCGGCATTTTCCTCTTGCAAAGAAGATCGTCAGGGATTTTCTTGCCAAACGCTGTTTCAAAGAAACCGATATGCTTATCCTCAATGGTCTTCCCCGCCACATTGGACAGGCGCGGGACATGGAAGAACTGGTGAATGTTACCTCACTGCTTGTTCTTGAGTGTGCAGATGACGACGTATCTGAGAGGATCAGCCGGAACACGGGAGGCGACAGGACTGATCGCATTGATGACGCTGACGAGATGATCAGGAGGAAGCTCGAGACATTCCATAGCCGCACATCACCGCTTATCGCTTACTATGCCGAACAGGGCATCAGGTTCATAACAATACCGGTGCATGCCTCATCAACTGCTGAATCTGTATATTCCCGATTTATCTCTCTGCTTGCACGATAACTGTTTTTGTCTGATCAGCAGCAAAAGGCTATAATTGGTCATGCACCTCTTATTTCTGAAATGCATTACCTCAAGGAGAATTCATAGCCATGAACCGGATACAAACATTTTTTCTTTCTCTGTTTTTTCTTGTCGTTCCTGCGATATCAGGAGCTGAAGAGAGCATGCCCCTCCATACCCTGCAGGTGCGATTTGATCTCGAAAAGAACAGGCTCCTGGGGCGATCGAGCATAGCCCTTCCGGCAGGCAAGGCCTGGACCGTTCATATTGAAGGGCTGACCATAACATCAGCACTTGTCCAGGGAACATCGGTGGCAATAGAGAAAGATGCACAGATCATCAATCTGAATGCCTCTTCTGCCCCAATAGTTTTGGCCATTGAGTATGAGGCATCGTACGCATCTGTTCAGAAGAGGGGCAGGGAAGACGGCATCGAGACTGCCAATCTGGCAGGCCCGGAGGGGATCGCGCTGATCAACGGCTGGTATCCTGCGATAGAGGGTCTGGCCAGGTTCAGGCTTTCTGCAGAGGTCCCGCAGGGTTTCCAGGCTGTTTCAGAGGCTGACGAGATCATCATGCAGGAGCGTCAAGGGTCGAGGGAGTTCTCCTTTATCTTCGACCATCCGGTTGAGAGCATTAACTTCATTGCGGCGCAGTACGCTCTTAATAAAGAACAACATGGGACAGTTACGGTCCATACCTATTTCTTTCCTGAGGACAGGGAACTGGCTGCGAACTATCTGGAGCAGGCGAAAAAATATATTACCCTGTATGAAGACCTGATCGGCCCATTCCCATTCAAACGATTTTCTGTTGTAGAGAATATCCTTCCGACAGGGTACTCCATGCCGACCTTTACGCTCCTTGGCAGGGATGTTGTCCGTCTCCCATTTATTGCCGAGACTTCGCTGGGGCATGAGATCCTGCACCAGTGGTTTGGCAACGCGGTATATGTTGACACCAAAGGCGGCAACTGGTCTGAAGGGCTGACAACCTATCTTGCCGACTATCAATATGAGGAGATGAAGGGCAAGGGAACTGAGTACCGGAAACAGATACTGGCCAACTATCAAAGCTCAATAACACCTGAAAAGGATCTTGCCCTGAAAGACTTTATCTCACGGACTGACAAGGCCACTGCCTCCCTGGGATATGGCAAGACGGCAATGGTCTTTCATGCACTGAAAGGATCGCTTGGACAGGATCATTTTCGCAGCGCATTAAAGGAGTTCTACGAAAAGAACAGGTTCAGGCCAGCCTCCTGGCAGGATCTGCAGAAGGCCTTTGAGACGGTCTCCGCAAAAAACCTTGACTGGTTCTTTCAGCAATGGGTCGAGGGGAAAGGAGCCCTGGACTTTGACATCAAGGATGTCATGGTGAGGTATGAGGGTTCGAAGGCGCGCATATCGTTTGACATTAAACAGGAGACGGTTCAGAGATTTCAGCTCCCGGTGATGCTGAGAACAGACAGGGGAGAAATTCACAGGACCTTTGATGTGGAAAAAGAAACTGAATCTTTTGAGGTAGAGACAGGGGATATCCCTCATGAACTGGTGATCGATGAACAATACGATCTCTTCAGGAAGCTCACGGACGATGAAATTGTGCCGATCGTCTCCATGCTCCTTGGTGACCAGAGCAGGATATTCGTGCTTCCTCAGGGCAGGGAGAAGGATTATGAGGAAATCGGAGATCTTCTGAAAGAGCAGGGGTATACTGCCAGGAAAGAGGAAGATCTGAAATATGAAGATATAAAGGGGTCGTCGCTGCTTGTCCCTCATGATGCGGCATTCTTAAAGCGGTTATATGCGAACATTGCAATGCCTGAAGGCGACTTTGCACTGGTCATGAAGGAGAATCCGTACAGCCGGACAAGGGTCATTGCGGTTATCACTCCCCTGCCTGCGGCCGAGACCAGGAAGTATCTCAGGCGTATCACCCACTATGGTAAATACAGCACACTGGCCTTCAGGGACGGCCGCAATATCACCAGGACCATCAATGAGAGTGAGCAGGGCATACGGATCTTATTGGCCGATGAAATTACGGCCGTCGAACTGCCGCGCCTGACGACCGCTGCCCAGGTCTTTGAAAAGGCAGGCACAAAGGATATTGTCTATGTCGGCGAACATCACGACCGTTTTGATCATCACCGCCTCCAGTATCAGGTGATCCGGTCGCTGTATAAGAAAAATAACAAACTTGCCATTGGCATGGAGATGTTCCAGAAGCCATTTCAGAAGGCGCTTGATGATTATATCTCGGGAACGATCGATGAAAAGGCTTTTCTGAAAAAGTCCGAGTATTTCAAGCGCTGGGTGTTTGATTATAACCTTTACCGCGAGATCCTGCTCTTTGCACGGGAGAACAGGATCCCGGTCATTGCCCTGAACATCCAGAAAGAGATCGTGACAAAGGTCTCGAAAGACGGGCTTCAGGCATTGAGCAAAGAGGACATGAAAGACGTGCCCGAGGATATGGACCTCGCTGATCTGGAGTATAGGGAAAGGCTCAGGACTGTCTTTGAAAAGCACGCGGGTTCAGAGTCACGAAACTTTGACTTCTTCTATCAGTCGCAGGTGCTCTGGGACGAGTCCATGGCCCACAACCTGAACGACTTCATGATAAAGAACCCCGGGCACCAGGTCGTAGTGCTGGCCGGGTCGGGTCATATGGCCTTTGGATCGGGCATCCCGAAGCGGGCGCACAGGATAAACCGGAAGGACTACTCGGTGATCCTGAACTCGGACGATATTGAAAAAGATATTGCTGACTATATCCTCTATCCCTCTCCGCTGTCCTTTACCGAGTCGCCGAAGCTCGGCGTGATGCTGAAAGAGGAGAACAAGGCTGTCAGCATCAGCGGTTTTTCTGCTGAAAGCATTTCAGAAAAGGCAGGGCTTACGGCAGATGATGTTATCCTTTCGCTCGACAACGAAAAGATCGAAACGGTTCAGGACATAAAGATCCATCTGTTCTACCGGAAGAAAGGCGAAACAGTTGCCGTGAACGTTGCGAGAAAGAGTTTTTTCTTCGGGGTTAAAGAGCTGGCGTTCAAGGTTGTGTTGTAAGAGATCTTCAGCGCGCGGACTGTGATGAGATCCTATCCCATTGACCATATCCTTCCGTCACTTAAAGAAGCGGTGTCCGACAGCAGGGCTGTTGTTCTGCATGCGCCGCCCGGTGCGGGAAAGACCACGAGGGTCCCGTTGGCCCTGCTTGATATCATTACTGCGGAACAGGGCCGTATTATCATGCTTGAGCCCCGCAGGATCTCGGCGGTATCTGCAGCCCGGTGGATGGCCCGTCTTCTTGGGGAGGAGGCTGGCGAAACCGTAGGATACACCATACGGTTTGACAGCCGTGTTTCCGGCAGAACGCGGATAGAGGTTGTGACCGAGGGCATACTTACCCGCCGTCTTCAGACTGACCCGGGCCTTGAGGGTGTTGCCATGATCATCTTCGACGAATTTCATGAGCGGAGCATTCATGCAGACCTTGCTCTTGCCCTCTGCCTTGACATTGGCCAAAGTATAAGGCCTGACCTCAAGCTGCTCGTTATGTCTGCCACGCTTGACTGCGGTCCGATCTCAGCTCTCCTCGGCAATGCGCCGGTGATCTCTTCTCCCGGAAAGGCCTTTGCTGTTGAAGAGCGCTATAGCTCGGACAACAGGAGCATGACACTGAAAGAAAAGGTCGTTGATGCTGTTGTGACGGCAGTCAAAGAAACGACAGGCGACATCCTTGTTTTTTTACCGGGGTCAGGCGAGATACAGCAGTGCAGCGATGCGCTCAGGACCATTATCCAGGGGAAGAACAGGGATCTCTCGATCCATCCCCTGTATGGAGACCTTCCGTTTGAAGAGCAGGAGCGCGCAATACTCCCCTCTGAAAAGCGCAGGATCATATTCGCCACGAACATCGCCGAGACGAGCCTTACGATCGAAGGCGTGAGCGTTGTGATCGACAGCGGACTGACCCGCAGGATGCAGTATGACCCCTCAACCGGCATGAACCGCCTGATCACGGTCAATATTTCACGGGCGTCTGCCGAGCAGAGAAAGGGCAGGGCAGGCAGACTCGGCCCCGGCGTCTGTTATCGTCTGTACAGCAGGCATGCGTTTCAGTCCATGATACCGTTCAGTCCTGCAGAGATCCTGGTATCTGACCTGTCTTCGCTCCTGCTTGAGCTTGCCCTTTGGGGTGTAAAGGAACCTTCTCTGCTGGCATGGCTTGATCCTCCTCCTGCTGCAGCCCTTGACTCAGCCAGGCAGCTGCTGATCATTCTGGGGATATTTGATGAGTCATGCTCGGTCACGCCGGAAGGCAGGCGGGCAGCCCGGCTGCCGCTCCATCCGCGGCTGGGGAGTCTGTTGCTGAGAGCTGATGAGTCAGGGTGTATCGGACTTGGCGCTGACCTTGCCGCAATTGTCTCGGAACGGGATATTGTGCGGCGCAGACCTTCCGTATCGAGCGAGCCGGATATAGGAACAAGAATAGAGATGCTGTCTGCATGGCGCAGAACTAAAAAAGTGCCTGACTTTGCTGATCTCTGGGCTCTGAGGGCAGTGGACAGGACATCAAAGCAGCTCTTGCGGCTTCTGTCAAGAGCGGACAAGGTTGCTGATAAAGAGGTCAGCGATCCGGATATGATCCCCCGGCTTCTGCTCAGCGCTTTTCCGGACTGCGTAGCTAAAGGGCGTGAAGAAGCCAATGGCAGTTTTGTCCTTATGCAGGGAAGGGGCGTACGGCTGTCTGCAGAGAGCAGCCTTGCCAGAAGCCCCTATATTGTTGCCGTGAATCTGGATGCAGGAGACAAGGCAGAGGGCAGGGTGCATATTGCAGCTTCTGTTTCAGAAGCCCTCATCCGGCAGGAATGCAGCAGAGGGATAAAGACGCTCCGCAGAATCGCATGGAGCAGGAGGGAGAGAAAGGTCATTGCTGCTGCTGAAGAGAGCCTCGGCGCGATCCTGCTTTCTGAGAAGCCCTTTTCGCCGACAGAGGAAGAAATCCTGCCGATAATCTGCGAGGCTCTCAGGAATGATCATTCTCTCGTCATATTCAGTGGTGAGGCGAGGAGATTCCAGGCACGCGTCGATCTTATTCGAAGGTCTTTTTCCGGGCAGAACATGCCTGACCTGTCAGATGAACGTCTTTTATTGCATCCGGAGGAATGGCTTTTACCCTGGCTCGGCAGAATGCGAACAGCCCGGGACCTTTCGAATCTGGACCTCCTTCCCGCGCTCAGGGCTCAGCTCTCATGGAAACAGCAGCAGTTCCTTGAGGAACAGGCTCCAACCCACCTGTCAGTGCCGAGCGGCAGCCGCATCGCTATTGACTACATTGCAGGAGAGATGCCTGTGCTCGCGGTCAAGCTTCAGGAGATGTTTGGCCTTGCCGACACGCCGACAATAGCCGGGGGCAGGGTCAAGGTGCTTCTGCATCTTCTTTCTCCGGCGCGCAGGCCAGTGCAGGTTACCAGGGATCTGGAAGGTTTCTGGAATAACGGATATCAGCAGGTCAAAAAAGAACTGAAGGGCAGATACCCAAAACATCCCTGGCCGGACGATCCCTGGAACGCAGTGCCGACGAGAAAAGTGAAAAAACGCGCAGGTTTGTGATGCAGGAGGGCCGGATCGTCCCTCCTGCATCCGGTCCTTCCTGCTATTTTTTCTTGTCTGTTTTTGCTTCGATCTCAGTTGCTTTCATCTGATACTGGATTGTCACCTTCGATCCGACCTTGAGATCGCCGGTGACCTTTGTGGTCTTGTCGCGTGCGATCTCCCATTTTTCCTTTCCCTTCTGGACAACGATCATATCGTCTTTCAGCTCCAGCACCGGACCTGTCACCTGGTAGTTCTTAAGCGATCCGGCGAATGCAAAAGAGGCCATAACCATACACAACACCACAACCATAATCACATACTTCATATATGCTCCTCCTTGTACGGAAAATGATCCGCCCGTCCGGGCAGTGCTATCTCTTCCCCTTGCCGAAGATCGAGCCAAGTACGCCGCGAATGATCTGTCGGCCGATCTGACTGCCGATGGCATGTGCGGCGCTCCTGGCCATGGCCTGAAATATCTTTGTGCTTTCTGAGACAGGTTCGTGGCCTGTCTGAGGAGACGCCGTAGGGGGCATTGCCTCTGCTGCCTTTTCCTTAAGTTTTTCGTATGCTGATTCTCTGTCCACAAGCCGCTCATAATGACCCGCGAGCACGGAACTGCTGATAACAACAGAGCGCTCTGCATCCGAGAGCGGAAGAAGCCGGCTTCGGGGCGGGCATACCAGTGCCCGTTCTACGATGCCGGGCACGCCTTTTTGATCGAGGAATGAGACCAGTGCTTCGCCGACGCCGAGTTCCATGATAACCGTTGCAACATCGAGATCCGGATTGGCGCGAAATGTTTCTGCTGCTGCTCTCACTGCCTTCTGTTCCTTTGGCGTGAAGGCGCGCAATGCGTGCTGTACCCGGTTGCCAAGCTGGCCGAGCACATCTTCCGGGATATCGAGCGGGTTCTGCGTTATGAAATAGACCCCGACCCCTTTGGACCTTATAAGGCGGACGACCTGCTCGATCTTGCCGGATAAGGCCTGGGGAATGTCTTCAAAGAGAAGATGCGCCTCATCAAAAAAGAAGACAAAGACCGGTTTGGGAGGATCTCCCACTTCCGGCAGCTGCTCAAAGAGTTCCGAGAGCATCCAGAGAAGAAACGTCGCATACAGTTTGGGTGACTGCATAAGCCTGTCAGCTGAAAGGATATTGACCATGCCCCTGCCCCTGCTGTCTGTCTGCATCATGTCCTGAAGATTGAGTGCCGGTTCACCAAAGAGATGTTCCCCTCCCTGCTCTTCCAGTGCAAGCAGGCTCCGCTGTATTGCTCCGGTGCTTGCGGCAGAGATGTTCCCATACTCACTCTTGAACTGATCAGCCTGCTCGCCTACGAATTTCACCATGGAGCGCAGGTCCTTGAGATCGAGAAGAAGCAGGCCGTTGTCATCGGCGATCTTGAAGATCATGGTGAGCAGGCTGCTCTGGATCTCGTTCAGATTCAGGATCCTGCCCAGAAGAAGAGGGCCGATCTCTGATATCGTTGTCCTGAGCGGATGACCTTTTTGGCCGAAGACGTCCCAGAAGATCACCGGCAGCTCCTCGAATTTCATATCTGCCATATTGAGCTGCGCAGCACGTTCCCGTATCTTTGGGTGTTCACCCCCTGCCATTGCCATGCCGGTGAGGTCACCCTTAATATCGGCCATGAAAACCGGTATGCCGATGGAGCTGAACTGTTCGGCCAGGACCCGAAGCGTGACTGTTTTGCCTGTTCCGGTGGCTCCGGCAATGAGGCCGTGACGGTTTGCCATACGGGAGATAATGCCTATCTCGTGGTCGGTTTTGGCAATGCAGAGTGATTCAATAACTCCTGCCATGAAGCCTCCTCAGTAACGCTGGATAGTGAAAAAATAATGCATCATAATATCACGTCATCAACGAAATGTGAATAAGACTGCCTGCTTCCCGCAGAAACTGCGCAACAGCACCGGATGTCCGCCCTTTCAGGGTCCTGTTGTTTATGCTTACGTATCTCATGTGTATAATAATCATCGTGACAGGGATCTGAGAGCTCAGGGGGACTAATATGGCAGGAGAACTAAAACGATCAAAGGCCGGATTGCGGCGGGGCACGGCAAGGATCATCGGCATTATCTTCATTCTCATCATGCTGGCTGCAGGGCTGATGCTCGGCACCGAGTCGACGCTTTCACTCAGACGGGACGATAATGGCGCAGTCACGGCGGTGAATGCCTGGCGCATTGGCGGCCATATCACCCTGCTGAAGCGGACGGTCCGGAATCTGCGTGAGGTAAAGATGCAGGCAGTGTCTCTGACCGAGCAGGAAAAGCGCTCCTCAGCATACCGCAATACCTTTGGGATGCTCAGCGTACCGGAGCAGGTCGTACTGCTCGGCGACAGCATGCTGCCGTATCCGTACCGGGAGGATTTTTCACTCATCAGGGCGTTTCTGGGGAACAAGGCAAAGAAAGCGGCCTCGCTGCTTCATCCGCTTGATATCCGCCGCAAGGTCGCTTCGTGGGTGCTGCTGGCATTTGCCGTGTTCAGCATTGCAGGCATGATCGTGAAAATGGTGACCGGCAGGGACCCCCTTGCCAATGCACCCAGAAAGGTGAAGCCCCTGCCGCCGGCAGTCGGTCAGGCAGTATTTATCTGCACAATCGTTGTTCTTATATGGTTCTTCTCGGCCGGACATCGGGTGTTTGGTCCGGTGGCGGCGAACAAGGTCCGCCAGCTTTTCGAATCTGCAAAGGCGGATAATGCGGCGGGTATCGAAAAAGCAGCGCGTACCGGGGTGTTTCCGGATGTACGCGATGATCAGGGTACAACCGCCCTGATCGTCGCAGCGCGGATGGGAGCGGCAAAGGCAGCGGAGGCTCTGCTCAGGGCCGGGGCCAATCCTGATGCGAGCGATCTGAGCGATAATACCGCCTTACTGCTTGCTGTGCGGGGCAGCCATGTTGATACTGCGATGCTCCTTCTTGATGCCGGCGCGGATGCCGGACTTGCTGATATGAACGGAAGAAACGCCCTCCATATGGCGGCTGAAGGGGGTGATCCGGCAATGATCAGGCTTATGCTTAAGGCCGGTCTCAAAGTCGACGGAGCAGATGCTCATGGCTGGACCCCACTCTTTTTTGCGGCCGCGAGCGGAAGTGCTGATGCGGTCACGACCTTGCTGAATGCGGGCGCCGATGCCCGCAAAAAACTGCCTGACGGCCGTACACCCGTAGACCTTGTGCAGGCTGACCCTGCAGTGAGTGCGGTACTCATGAAGGCAGCAGGCCGCTGAAAGGGCTGTTTACCCAGGCCCCTGCGCTCCGTAGGTATAATCTGAAAATGAATGAGTGGTGTGGCACCATTGCATAAATGAAAAAGACAATAATGTACGTGGAACTCAAATCGGGATTTAATGACAATGGCCCAGCGTGGATCGGCTACATTGCATATTCCAAATCCGGACAGACATTTTACTTCAACGGCAAGGCATTCAAAAAAGGCTCGGGAATAAGCGGAAATTATTATGATCTGGAGACCGGAGAAGAATACTGGATATCAGGAGTAAAAAAGAATCGACAGGACAGACACTGGACAGGTTCAGGCAAAGTAATGATAGATAAGAACTGCATAGATGAATACCTGAGAATTATCGGAAAAAGCAATTTAGACGAAAGACATTTTGAAATTGTGTCACTCGAGCCTTCAGCATCGTCCAAGGAATTTCATGAAGTCGAAAATAGAAAACTATAACAACGGCGTCAACCAGACGCGGAATAACCGCTTTTGGTTTTTATCTTTGGTTTTTTCCCGCGCTGGTTACGCCCGGCGTTCTCCGCTCGCTTCGCGAGCATTCGCGCCGCTGCGGTTTCCGCTCAATTCCGCCATTGTGGATAATAAAATAAATGTATTTTACTGAATTAATACTACCAATAATTCTCTATGGTATTCTCTGGGGTGCGTTCCATTTCTGGGGCTACAGTAAAACAATTCAGAAAGTAAAGACAAATCCTGAAAAATACTCAAAATTCACCATACTCATCTGCCAGAGACTTACTCTTTTTCCGAAAATTGTAATATCATTCCTCACGGCCGTTTTGATCCCGTTTCTCGTGATTGCCATAATCAATCTAATCTCATTTCTATTGGGTTTAATGATGTGAAAACATTCCACAACAAGCAAATCAACCCGATGCAGAATTGCGTCGGTCGGTTTTCGCAGGCCGCTTGCCTGCGCAGGTTATTTAAGTCGTAAACATAAAATGATAAAGAAAATACTACAACAAACATTTGCCGCCAGCCTTCTACTTTTTTCAATTGGCTGTGCCTCAACCAGTGGCCGTGTCCCCCATCCGCCGACATACAATGATTTTATTAAACTACAAACGCCAAATTACGACGAAATGAATGCCGAGTTTTTCCTGCGCCGCATTGAGTTAATGAACTGCATTTCTGCCTGCGACAACTCAGAAGGAAAAGAAATCGGATCAACAGAGCAACGCAAGAAAGAATGTATTAAGAACAAAGAAGATGAACAAACTATAAAAGAGATACTTCAGAATTTGCAGTTCAAGGAAGCTATGCAGCTTACCGAAGAAGAAATCAACAGGATTCGGCGTTTAAACAATTCACACACAATCATAGGAGCTGCTATACAAACCGAGACAGACAATTCTCTCGGCACTGTGCTTCTGGAATCCGTAACCGCATCGGAAAGGCCATCGGCGGTCGCCCTGTTATCCTTAATCGACCGCTATTTTGCTTCCAAGGAAATTGCAGGCAGCAATCTAACGGCAAAGTTGCAGGAAACCATTATGAAACTGCTTCAAGCAGCTCCAGATAATGCTCTTTCCTATTATCTCAACGGCTACAGATTGCAAAATGAAAAGAAAGCGAATGATGCGCTAATACAAATACAAGAGGGTAATGCAAGAAAATTTACCAACTACTCTAAAGAAAGATTTTATGGAGTAGTAGAAGCAGTAGAGTCGGTAGGCTATTCTCAGTTTACTGCACGCCAACATGCAATAAATTTTGCCAGTCCTGCGGAACTCTACTCTCAATTACTCAAAGCGTGCAAGGCGCTCATCTCAACAGGCAAAAAGGAAGCTGCGAAAAAGGAATGTCTCAGCATGGGCGAGAAAATTGAATCATCGAGTCTGACTACCTTTGAGAAACTTCAAGGGCTGATGATTCAGAGTCTTGCATATAGAGACTCTACTGATCCGAACGATATCGAACTCATGGGTAAAATCAGTGACAAGCAGAGAGGAACTCTGGAGAACAGCCCAAAATTACTAAAAATACCTTTCAGCGAAATCCCGGAGACCGTATGGCTGCAATATTTTGAAATATACGTTTCAAAGGATGAAAAGGCGGCAGGCTCATTTATCGAAGACTATTATTCAAAAACAGGACAAGGACACGGCAAATAAAGAAAATGTTTAACAAAAGCGTCCACACCGACGCGGAATAACGCTGGTTTGTTTTTGGCAAAGGTACTTGCCCGCGCGGGTGAGGCACGGTCGTTCCCCTTTCGCTTCGCTCGGAGGGAAGGCGACGTTTCACTAAACGCTGTCAGATTACAACAACCACAGGAGGAAGAATGAAGACGATTATAACAAAGCCCATGAATCGAAGACTGTGGATTCGACGAATCGCGACTGTGCTGTTTATTGGATGTATATTTTCCGTCATTGGCGCGCCGACATTTGCGGCGGACGGTGTGTCAACCGAGGCGGGTCCGGAAGGTCCGGCCCAGACTGCCTATGCCCCGGACACCGGGGTTGGACCGGTGATCATTGTCATTTCAGGGCAGAGTGGCCCCAATTCATATCAGAGTTATGCTGCAGCGCTGGCTAAGCTTGGCTACTACGCGGTTCTCCTCACCGGCAAGGATATCCTTAACCCTGAACTTACGGGCGAGGCCAATTTGAAGAAGGCAATTGATCGGGCGCAGCGATCCCCCCATGCCATACGGGGTAAAACTGCGGTGATCGGATTTTCTCTGGGCGGAGGCGGCGCACTCTATAACGCAGCGCCGCTATCGGAGCTCGTTTCGGTGGTGGTGGCCTATTACCCGTACACCAAGACCTGGGCTAACAAGATGGGCTGGTTTGTCAAGCGCTTCCAGGTTCCGGTCCTGGTGCTTGCGGCGCAGCTCGACCGGTATATGGACTGCTGCGTGGTCGAATCGATGCAGGCCATGGAAGCTGCCGCGAAGCAGAACGGAAAACAATTCGAACTCGTGGCATACCCCGAAGCGAACCATGGCTTTAATCTGCAAACAGGTGCCAAAGGAGTGCCTGCCGGAACCTATCGTCGCGAAGACGACCGCGACGCATGGCGTCGCACTGTCGAAATGCTCAAGCTGTACCATCCGTTGCCGTAGAGGTCAGCCATGCGGCAGGTTGCCGGATTCACCCGGCCGTTAGAACTGCCTCGATCAAAATTAATGCTGCGACCTTAGCAATCGGGACGAGATAGAGATCGGCCATAAAAGACTTGGAAGACGGTGAAGAGGAACGGATATAAGCCGGTTCACCGTGCAAAAAACGGAGCATGATTCGAGGTGAAGACCGGGACTTCCTGTTTCAGGATAGCTGATATTGCCGGATGCCGCTTGAATTCCCTGTCGAGGAATAACCTCACCTTCTTTCTGTCCCACCCTTGAGGATGCAGAAAATCGGCGTAGAGTGAGAGGTCTCCCTCGGAGAAAGTTCGGCTCGATAGAGCAGCAGAGGCTTTGCCGCAGATCGGCATATTGAATATTGCAAGGTTAAGATAATTAATGCAGTCACTGTGCTGCGCTGTGAATTCAAGTGTCTTTTTTGCCGACGCCTCTGTCTCGACCGGCGTGCCGAAAAGAAGATATACGTAGGTGGCTATCCCTGCTTTTTTGAGGTTCCTGAGCACGCGGGAGGTCGTTTCAATGTTTATGCCTTTATCAAGTGCATCGAGGACCTTCTGGTCTCCTGACTCTATTCCCAGTTTAAGCATTACGCAGCCGGACCTTTTCAGGGCAGCACAAAAAGCCGGATCTGCCAATTGAGTACTCACCCGTGCGAAGCCGTACCAGGGCGCGGCCGGTCTTTCCGTGCAGAGAGCTTCAAGAAGGGCAGGGCTTATGGCATTATCGAGCAAATGAATGAGGGACGGATCGTGCCTTGCTGCCAATTCTTTCAGATCCCCGATCACCTGTCCGGGCGGAATGGGGATGTAAGAATTTTTTTCAGCCTCCTCCGGGCAGAAATCGCAGCGGTTCCAGTAGCAGCCTGAAGAGGCGCTGTAAGGAAGAATGAACCCGGGCGACAGATATTGATGAAGGGGAAGAGACGAATAGTCCGGGCGCGGCAGGTGTCTGTCCTGAGTATCAATGCCGAGGAGAGACAGAAGCTGAAATTCACCTGGCCCTGCAACAACATGGTCCACCAGACCGGCAAACGGCTCCTGCCATGCGAGGTTCTTCATCCAGGAGGTTACCAGTCCGCCGCCCAGGACCACCTTCACAGAAGGAAATTCCCGGCGCATGAAGCCGATCATCGAAAACGTGCATAATGCCTGACTCAGATAGTTCAGTGATATGCCCGCCGCAGAAGGCGCTTTTTTATCGAAAAGCTCCCGCAGCCTCGATGAAAAATAGGGATAAAAAGGGTTCAGTTCAGGCCTGTCTGCTGCGGCCAGAAGATCTCTGCTTCTAACCGGAGAGAGGGCCAGGTCTGAGTAATCCGCAAGACCTGCAGTTACGCCGGCCGGGCTTGTTGCACTGAGAACCCTGCTGATATCCTTAACCGCTCTTTTGTACCGATCGGGATGCCGGTAAAGACGGGGATCTCTCAGGGCGGAACTATTCCTGTCGCAATTCCTGAATGCCCTTTTTGTCCAGGCACTGTCAGATCCGGAGGGGAGGGGCAGGCCGAGGCGATAGAGAAGACCCTCAAGATTTGCATCCAGCAGGGCATGGGCAACACCGTGTCGGTTGAGCATGCCCGACAAGCGGGTAATGCCTGCCGGAGGTTCGCAGGGTTTGGCAACAGGCGGATAGATGAGGAGGATCAAGGCGATGCCGGTAAATTATTTCTTTTTCTTTTTATTTCGATACATCTTTTTGTCAGCTTCATTAAGCACATCAACGAGGTCTTTGCCGGACTCCCAGACCGAGCAGCCGATGCTCAGGGAAAGGCTGTAATCGAAGCTCGAATAGGCAGAGTTCCAGTCAGAGAGATGCTCCTCAATACGCTGAAAAAGAGCCCCATTCTCCGTGCAGGTCTGCATGGGAGTGACGATCAGGAACTCGTCTCCGCCGTACCTGCAGAGAAAATCGGATTTTCTTGCACACTTTTTCAGGAGATCTGCACATTCACGCAGTACACCGTCGCCATGCAGGTGGCCATAGGTATCGTTGATATACTTAAAACCGTCGACATCGATTATGATAAACGAAAGTTTTTCGTTGAGCCGTTCAGCCTTTTTGATGTCCCTCACGATGGTCTCATTAAAAAAATTCCTGTTGTACAATCCGGTCAGAAGGTCTCTTGTCGCAAGCTTTCTCAGCCTCGTCTGTGATGCCTTCAGATTTCTGACCAGCATGCCGAGATGGTCGTAGATCTCGGAAATAAGCGTCTGGTAAACGATGTCTCCTGTCCGGCCTCGCTGTCCTGCATGCCTGTGCACCTCATCGGCTATTTCCTTCTTTACCGTATCGATCATCTTGTCCCAGGATTCGTCGGTCTCGTGCACCGAAAGATCGATGAGGACCTTGAGGTCCGTTGAAAGTTGTTTTAGTGCGTCATGGAGCTGGTTGTGGTCTGTCATTGGGGGATTCCATTCCTGTTTCAAAAGTAAGAAATTTTACCATACTATGCAGGGGAAAAAGGGCAGAACAACAAAGGGGTAAGGTATACTAAAAAAAGTGCCATGAAGAAAGTCATTATGCCCCAGGACATCTACGAGCTTCTCCGGCCCGAGCAGAGCTTTCTCAGCAGGGTTGACGTGAGCGTACGAACGGCAGCTTCCAACAGCCTGACACTTGCCCTGCACCGGGCTGAAAGGGCTGACCTCATCATCGCATACCTTGATACGGGGGAGACGGGCGGAGAGGAACTCTGCAGGCAGATACGGGACGATGCCGGGACGCGCGCGGTCTCGATACTGCTCATCTGCCGGGCACAGGACCCGGAGATCGAACGCTGCGTCAGCTGCAATGCCAATGCCTATATAACCATGCCGGTCGTTTCTGCCGTATTGCTGCAGGAGGCGCATCGCATGCTGAATATCGCTCCCCGCAAGGCCTGCCGGATTCCGGTGAAGATCAGACTGGTATGTCAGACGCGGGGCAAACGATTTACCGGCATGATCGAGGATATCAGCATTGCAGGGCTCTTCTTCAGGTCTTCCGGTGTAATGCCCGAAGGCGCCACGGTCCATTGCACCTTCGCCATAGCAGACAGCCGGCAGCTGACCGTCCCCGGTGAGATTGTGCGAGTCCTGCCTGACAAGCCGGGGGCCGGTTATGGGGTTAGTTTCTTCGATATCAGTACCGAGGCAGTATCTGCGATCAGGCGTTTTTCAGGACCGGATAACGCTGATCAGACCTGAACGGTCCTGTAGAGTTCAGAACTGTGATCTGAACTCTGCGAAGGCCTGCTTCAGCTCTTTCAGCTCTGTTCTCAATTTTTCGATCTCTTCCTCCAGCAAGCTGAGGCGTTCATCACTCCTGAGCGGCAACGCTGACGGTGCATCGGATTGGTCTGCATCGGACGCAGCAGTACTCCTGCTGCCGGACAGAAGGTGCATGAATCTCCGCTCTTTTCTCCCGGCTTCTCTCGGCAGTTGGATGACCAGTGCCGGAGCGTGTTCTGTCAGTCCCCTGAGAGTTTCGTCCATTTTATCAAGGTTCTCAAAGGGGGTCATCCTTTCGGCACGGGAACGCAGCTCTCCGGCTGTCTGGGGACCGCGCAGCATCAGCTCGCAAAGCACTACCATTTCCGGTTTTGACAGATCAAATTTGTCCAGGATGGTATGCAGATATTTGTCGACGCGGCTGCCTGCCGTGAGCGTTTTTCGCGCAAGACCTTTTGACTGCAGCCTGTCCAGCGCCTCCTGTACAATGGTCTCCTCGTATGAGACCATTGGATTGCGGTTGGACTTCTGATTGCAGGCATTGGTCAGACTGTTCAGGGACAAGGGATAATACTCAGGTGTTGTCAGCTCCTTTTCGATAAGGCAGCCAAGAATGCGTATCTCTCTGTCGTCAAGAACTGGATCCATATCTCCTCCTGCATGCGGGTTTTAAAGAATATGATACATCATTTTTTTCTGAGCGCTTCATAAAAGGGATTATTTGAGAACTGCGCAGGTTTCCTGTCCTCTTTTTTGCGTGTTTTCTCAGACCTCGGCAATGGTTTTGCAGCTTCTTTTTTTGCAGCACCCTCATTGTTTGCGTGAGCGCTCTTCATCGAGAGCGAAATGCGCTTTCTCTGCAGATCGATCTCCAGCACCGTGACCGTCACCTTCTGATGCACCTTCACGACATCTCCCGGATTCTTCACAAACCTGTCTGCAAGCTCGCTGATATGCACAAGACCGTCCTGATGGACCCCTATGTCAACAAAGACACCAAAGGCAGCTATGTTCGTAACGATGCCCGGCAGCTTCATGCCCGGTGTCAGGTCCTCAACCTTCTGTACATTCTCTGCAAAGTTGAATGACTCGAACTGCTCCCTTGGGTCGCGCCCTGGTTTAGCCAGCTCGGACATGATATCGTTCAGGGTCGGCAGGCCTGCCGTATCGGTCACATAGAGGGAAAGGTCTATCCTTTTCCTGAGACCATCGTCTTTCATCAGGTCAACCACCGAGCATCCGAGGTCCCGTGCCATGGTATCGACAATATGATAGCTTTCCGGATGCACGGCTGATCCGTCCAGAGGGTTTTCAGCGTCCCGTATGCGGAGGAAACCTGTTGCCTGTTCAAAGGCCTTCGGCCCCAGACGGGGGATCTTTTTCAGTTCTTCCCGTGACCTGAACGGGCCGTGTTCGTTCCGGTATTCAACGATGCCTTTTGCAAGCTGAGGCCCGAGGCCTGATACATAGGTGAGGAGCTGTCTGCTTGCGGTATTTACTTCCACGCCAACGCCGTTGACGCAGCTGCTGACAACGTCATCGAGACTCTTCTTCAGTGCGGTCTGATCCACATCATGCTGGTATTGTCCTACACCAATGGATTTTGGATCGATCTTCACGAGTTCCGCAAGAGGGTCTGTGAGACGACGGCCGATCGAGACCGATCCCCTGACCGTCAGATCAAGGTCAGGGAATTCCTCCCTCGCCACCTCTGACGCAGAGTAGATGGATGCACCGCTTTCATTCACCATAACAATGTTTATGCCGGATGCAAGACCGAGCCCTCTGACAAAGGCTTCTGTCTCCCTCCCTGCAGTGCCGTTTCCTATGGCGATTGCCTCGATGTTGAAGCGGCTGCAGAGGTCTTTGATCTTTGTGCCTGCCTCACCGATGCCTTTTTCTGAGAAGTGGGGATAGATGGTGTCATTATGAAGAAGCTTCCCCTGCTGATCGAGACAGACCACTTTGCAGCCTGTCCTGAAGCCGGGGTCGATAGCCAGTACGTTTTTCCTGCCCAGAGGAGGGGAGAGCAGGAGTTGCCTCAAGTTCTCGACAAAAACACGAATTGCCTCTTCGTCAGCTCTTTTCTTGGCAGCAAGGCGGATCTCGCCTTCCATGGAAGAGGTGAGCAGTCTCTTATAGCTGTCATGCAGAGCAAGCTTCACCTGTTCAGATGTTGATGTAACTCCTTTTATGAAGACTTCTTCGAGCAGGCTGAGAGCCTTGTCTTCAGGCGGTGTTATGCGCATGATCAGAAAACCTTCAGTTTCTCCGCGGCGAATGGCAAGTATCCTGTGTGAAGGGGCCTTTGCTATCGGTTCTTCCCAGTCAAAATAGTCACGGTATTTGTTTGCTTCCTCTTCTTTGCCGGACATGACCTTTGACCGCAGTATGCCCTTTGCTGCAAAGAGCTCCCGCAGCCACTGCAGTGCCCTCGGGTCCTCGCTTATCCATTCCGCAATAATGTCCCGCGATCCTGCAAGGGCTTCTTCGACAGATGAAACGCCTTTTTCTGCATCCAGATAGGATGTTGCCGCTGCTTCAATATCCATTTCTTCCTGCGCAAACAGGGCGGCCGCAAGAGGTTCGAGCCCCTTTTCCTTTGCCATCATCGCCCGTGTGCGGCGCTTGGGTCTGAACGGCAGATAAATATCCTCCAGCACGGTCAGAGAATCTGCTCCGTCGACTTTAGTCTTTAATTCGTCTGTGAGCAGGCTCCGCTCTTCCAAAGACTTCAGGATCGCTTCCCGCCGCTTGTCCAGTTCCCTGAGCTGCTCCAGCCTGTCCCTGATAGCAGCAACAGCCACCTCGTCAAGGCTTCCGGTCGCCTCCTTGCGGTACCGGGAGATAAAAGGGACCGTTGATCCGTCGTCGAGCAGAGCTCCTGTTGCCTTTACCTGTGCGGGCGCTATGCCAAGCTCTTTTGCGATTATTAGTAAATGTGATTCTTTCATCCAGTTCCCTTCATATCAGGTTGATACTCATTTTCCAATCATGGCGCGTATGTTCGCAAAGCACTTTTTGGCATAGAGCTCTTCCTCTTCAGGGGAAAGTTTCTCGAAACGATCGAGCTTTTTTATGACCTCCTCATCAAGCTCCTCAAGGAAGCGTGAGGGGACAGAAGGCGCGTCTTTTCCGTATTTCGTTCTCTGGTTCGTATAGGTGATAAACAGCTCGTGCATGGCCCGCGTTATCCCTACATAGAAAAGCCTTCTTTCCTCCTCGAGCCCTTCTATGGTGTCGGCAGATTTCTTGTGCGGCAGAATATCCTCTTCAGCGCCTGCAATGAATACGACCGGGAACTCAAGGCCTTTTGAGGAGTGGAATGATATGAGCGTAACGCCGTACCCGCCTTTCTCCTCTTTTTCGTCCATCAGGTCTGTAAGCGCCATGGTCTCGAGAAACCCATGAAGAGAGGGTGATACTTCAGAGGATTCATAGTGCCGGAGGGATTCGACAAAGCCGTCCAGGTTTTCCATCTTCCTGAAGGACACCTCAGGTGTTTTATAAAGTTCACTGATGTAGTCACGGTAGTTGACCTCATCAATAAGGGCCCTGAGAGTCTTGTCCATTTCCCTTCCTTTTCTGAACATATCGCGATATCGCCCAAGCAGACCGAAAAGGGCATTGGCTGATGACGCAGGTTTTGGGCCGAGACCGGGCACCTCGATTGCTTTGCCAAAGGCATCGAGAAGGCTCAGGGCATGGGCGCGGCTGAATTCGGAAAGGAGCCCCAGTGCAGAAGGGCCCAGACCGCGTTTCGGCGCATTTGCCGCACGGAGAAGGCTCAGGTCGTCAGAAGGATTGGCGATGATCTTGAGGTACGCTGCGAGGTCTTTTATCTCCTTGTTCTCGAAATAGCTTGTCCCTCCTACCACCGAATAGGGTATGCGCTGTTTTCTGAGCGCCTCTTCAAAGGGTTTGGAAAAAATATTGGCCCGGTAGATCACGGCGAAATGCTCGTAAGGAGTATTCTTTTCGAGCCTGATCGTCGAGATTCTGTCTACGATCCAGGCTGCCTCGTCCTCTGTGTCCCGCGCCTTCAGGATATTGACCTTTGGGCCGTCGCCTCTTTCCGACCAGAGGGATTTCTCCATTCTCTTTTTGTTGTTCTTGATTACGCTGTTTGCGGCGGTCAGGATATTGCCGAAGGAGCGGTAGTTCTGCTCAAGCCTCACAATGACCGTTCCGGGGAAATCCTTCTCGAAATGGAGGATATTGCCGAGGCTGGCTCCCCGCCATCCATATATGGACTGATCGTCATCGCCGACAACGCAGAGGTTTTTTCTGTCGCCGGCAAGAAGCTTGATGAAATTGTATTGGACCCGGTTCGTGTCCTGGTATTCGTCCACCATGATATAGCGGAACATATTCTGATACTGCGCAAGCACATCAGGATGCTCTTTGAAGAGCTTCAGGGTAAGCAGGAGAAGGTCGTCGAAATCGAGTGCGTTCAGCGATTTGAGTGCGTCGAGGTAACGGGGATAGAGCATGGCCGATGCCTCTTCAAGCGGATTATCTGACGGGCCTGTCTCAACAGGAACGAAATCGTTCTTTGTCCTGCTGATCCTTTCGAGAATATTTTCGGGCTTGAAGCTCTTGTCGTAGAATTTAATATCAGAAAGGATGTTCCGCAGAAGCGAGACCTGCTCGGACGTATCATAAATGGTGAAGTCTTTGCGGTACCCGAGATGCTCGATCTCACGCCGCAGTATTCTCAGGCAGAGAGAGTGAAACGTGGAGATCACCGGTGTGCCGGTTTCTCCCTTGAGCATGGATTTGACCCGCTCCCGCATCTCTTTTGCCGCTTTGTTGGTGAAGGTGACCGCAAGCACAGATCCAGCCCTGCTGATCCCTGTCTTTATCAGGTATGCAGTCCTCATCGTGATGACCCGCGTCTTGCCTGAACCGGCGCCGGCGAGGATGAGAAGAGGGCCGTCGGTCTGCATGACCGCTTCCTCCTGCCGGCGATTGAGCCGCGCAATTTCTTTATATATATCCATCGTGACTTTTTAGTTCCTCTGAACTTTTTTCCGAAGCTGATCCGGATCCTTGTTACATGGGGCGAGAGATAGTTAATGCCTACAGGCCGCCGGGGAAAAACATCTGACCATCTATATTACCGGGCGAAAAACAAGAAGGCAACAAAGGGCGCAGGGAGCGGGCTCGCAGGCGTGGTTACGCTATCTCCTGAAAGATATCCGGCCTGTCAGTTGCAATGCCGTCAACGCCTTTTGCGATGTACGCCTCTGCTTCTTCTGTTGTATTGATTGTCCAGACAATCACCTTCAGATCGTTCTTATGGGCCTTTTCGATATCTTTTGTATGAACGAACCGGTAAAGAGGGACAAGATACTGAGCTTGAAGTTTCATGGCTGTTTCTATCGGGTTCCTGAATTTCGTATAGATCAGTCCGGTCTCGAGCTCCCTGTCCAGCTTTCGAACAGCGGCAAGAGCCTCTTCATGGAAAGAAACGATAATGACCCTGTCTTTCAGTTTCGCCCTGTTCACCTCATCAAGAACTCTCTTTTCCTGTCCGGTCTCCTTTAATTCCACCAGGATCTTTTCGACCTTTTTCCCGATATAGCCCAATGCTTCTTTGAGAGAAGGTATTCTGTCCCCTGTTGCCTGCCTGAGCTGCTTCAGTGTTGCCTCGTTTATCAACAGGTCAATGCCGAATACCCTTTTCAGGTTATCATCGTGGCATACGATCAGTTCTCTGTCCTTTGACTGGCGGACATCGAGTTCTATCGCATTGGCGCCAAGCTCAACAGCTTTCTTAAAGCTCCCGATCGTATTTTCGACCTCATATGCCCGTGCACCCCGGTGGCCTGTTTTGAGGAACATTGCTATGTGTCTTTCCTCAGGGCGGTCAGATATCTGCGTATCCTGTCTGCATTTGCCCCGACATCGCTCCTGCCGACGCGTGATAACGAACGCAGATCGACGCGGCTGCCATTACCCTGAGCAGTGATGCGGATCACGATATCGTCCTTGAACCCGAACCAGAAGGTCGTATCTGTTGCCTCGATACGCCCATTTGCAGGATCAACGCTGACGATTTCCCATCCCAAAGTCTGGACTGCTGAGAGGGCCTTTTCAAAGGTCCGGGCAGGGGGTACATTCAGCAGCAGCGGTGCAATGTCAGGATATGCCTTTTTCTGCTGGAGAGCGATCTCAGGGCCTCCGTATTCAGCCGGGTTCAGGGCCGCCTTGCGCATGCTGAGGACAATATCGAATTTGGGCGGATCTTCCGTGTCGGTCGTGATGTCATGGATAGCCGGGACACTGCGGGCAATGAGATACACGCGAAACGGAACAATGACTGCAGCAATACTGATGATGCCTGCGAGCATAAACAGGGAAAGGCTGCTCCCCTGTCCCCGGGAATAGGCAAAAATACAGCCGATGACTGCAGCTGCTGCGACTGCGAGTTCAGCATATGCAGACCATCTCAGAAGCGAAAGCCCTGTCCGAAAGCCCCACCAGCCGAACCGCGTGCCGAGGCCTGACACTGCAGTGGTGAGGACGAGGGCAGCGGCAAGGACAAGGCTGCAGACAGCAACGAAAGGCAGAGTTCTGTTCGTATCGATCATCTTAGTTTCAGTATAGCAGAATATTTCTCTCTGCCAAGGTTCAGTGTTTAGGGTCTGGCGGGGTCGTCTTTGCAGCGAAGAAAAGTCCGAGAGATATCAGCAGCGTAATAACTGTTATGGTGAATGCCAGAGTTTGTCCGTGCCAGAGGCTGCTGAACCAGCGCAAGAACTCATCAGCAGCAACACTGTATTTGCCGCCATAGACCTGCAGATCATGCCTGTACATCCTGGAGTCTTCCGGCATGATCGGATAGGCCTGTCCATCAACTATGGTATAGCCCACGGCAGCCTTCGGATCATCCCCGGCTGTCAGGTAAATGACGATGGAACCGGCCAGGCCCAGCAGCAGTACGAGTGCGGCTATGAGGTAAAGGCGTTTCTCCTGATCCAGGGTTTTCCAGAACATGGTAATAGTCAGTCCGGCTCTGATCTCTTATGCTCTGTGATCTGCCTTATTCCAATGACTTTATGTCTATGAAGGGGACAGCACCTGAACTCACCTTCGGCATATGGCCGTCCCACTTTTCTATGGCCTTGATAGATGCCTCGATTTTTCTAAGCTGTATGAGCTGGGGCGTGACATTTTCTTTCTGGAGCCTCAATGATTCTGCCTCTGCTTTGGCGCTGGCGATCTTCTGGTCAGCCTCAATCTTTATCCTTTCGAGGTCCCGCTGTGCCTTCAGGGCGAGCTGCTCAGCGGTCTGCTTCGACTCGATCGCAGCCTCGAACTGCTGTGAGAACCTGAAGTTTACGATTGAAAAATCGTCCACCACAATATCATAGGTAATGAGCCGCTGTTTGAGCAGGTCCTTGATCTCGTTGCGCACCTTCTCGCGCTGTGTGATAAGCTCGACTGCCGTGTATCGGGCAGTGATGGCCTTGACCACCTCCTGGACAGCAGGGTCTATTACCCGTTCCTTGAACGAGACGCCGATGGTCTGATAGATCTTGTTTACCTTATCAGGCGACGAGTGATAGTTCACTGCTATGGTTGATTTCGTGTCCTGCAGGTCTTTTGAGACAGATTCTGCGTCTGTCTGGGATTTCTGAATGCGCACATCTATCATGATCACCTTCTGCATGAAGGGCACACGCAGATGCAGTCCTTCTCCGAGCACGGCGTCCTGAACCGCCCCAAAATTGAGTACAACGCCTCTCTCTCCGGCGCTCACCACCACAAAAGGATTCAGGATCCGGATTGCGAACCAGAGCGCTATCACGATGGCTGCAATGAGTGCGAGCTTTTTCCCTCTGCCGCCGAATTTCTTTGCATTTTCTGCCAAGGCATCTACATTAATTTCTTTCATCTGTTACCCCCCCCTCTGTTATTTTTTCCTCAGGCAATAGTGGCATGATATCACGTTGCAGGAGAAATTACGAATGGATTTTTGCGCTCAGGAGGACGGTCATTGAGCTGCCATTGCTATCTCAAATAGTGCTGGACCGGTTTAATGACTCCGCTCTTCACCAGCAGGACCATGAGAGCTGTGTAGCAGAGCGATATGGCGATGTCCTTTGCCAAATGCTTTCCGGTATAGCGGACCTTTTCGTGGTTATTTTTCGAGAGAGTCCTTGTAATTCCTTTCTGGAGCAGCACAAAGCCCAGAATATTGGTCATGAGATATGAGCCGGCAAAGGCGGGCAGAAAGAGATGGGGATACAAAAAGCTGACCAGCCATGCGCAGGCATATGCGATCGGGATGTTAACGTATGCATCGTTCCACCACGAAAGCGGAGACAGCATATATCCTATGCAGGCTATGGTGCTGCCCTTCAGTTTATCATAATAATGATTCAGATCGTTCATGGGGTCTCGCTGCTTTTGGACAGTTTACCCTTTTTATGACGCGGATTCAATCGGCGGCGTTGAGCGCCGGAGATCTCCTCATCTTTTGTCAGCTGGCAGTTGTTCGTGGTATTCTATACTGCTTTTTCGGGAGATCAGGATGAAAATATCACAATACGTCATATGGCTGGGAATAGCGACTGCGGCAGGGACTGCGCTGGGTATGCTGTCTGACCGGAGACATCCGGCTAAAGGGAGTCTGCTGGGAGCAACAGCCGGCATGGTTGCCGGTTCTGTTGCGGCCGGTGTTTATGAATATATCTCGTCTGAAAAAGTTCCTTACTACTCGACAGAATCATCGCTGTACGACGATATCGACGCAGTATAATTTTCTCCGGATGCCATAAAAAAGGCTCCTCATGTTCCCATGGGAGCCTTTTCCTGTTTATAGCGCCTGATGCTTAGAGGCTGAGAGAGAAGGGCACATATCCCTGAAGGAGCAGTTCCCCGAGATAGGAACTGGATTTGATCTCAGCTCCCTCGATCAGGTTCTCCGGGGTGAGGCCATAGCCGGGCATGAAGGCGTGGCAGACGTAGAACTTTACGCCGAAATCGATCAGCAGTTCGAGCATCTCTCCGAAATTGACCTGCTTGCCCTCAAACTCCATCGAGATATTCTCGACAACACCTTTCTTGGCAAGCTGCACGCCCTCGCCGATCAGGAATATCGCGACCTCAGATTCGTCCGAAAATGCCTTGATGTTCGAAGCGATCTTCATAATGCCCAGGACTTCAATGGGGTTGGTGGTTGTGTGCGATAAGGTAAAAACGAATTTCTTGTCTGACATGGATGCCTCCTTGTTTAATAGTTGCAATGTTTAGATATTATATCAAACTGTCTCTTGTTGTCAATTGGTGACTAAATGTGACTAAATGTGACTAAAGCACCTGCTTCAATGCCTAAAGCCAACTGCAAGAGCCTTAGGCTCACCTGCTGCCGGTGCCTTTATTTCGGCAAGACGTATTGCAGCTGCTGCTATGCGTTGGAGGGATCGGGTTTGGCAGAGGGCGCCGGTTTTCTGCTGTCCCTCTTCTGTTGGTCAGGCCTGCGGCGGTTTTCCGAGCTTCTGGAGCCGCTGCTCCTGCTGCCTGAGCCGGATGCATGTCTTTTTGCGCCTTTGTCAGCAGGTCTTTTCCCGTGAGGAGAGGGAGACCCTTTTTTTGCAGAAGGCTGATGCAGTGAAACTCTCTTGTAATCGGTAACGATCAGGTCATCGGTCACCGGCACCGACGGTATCTTCTTCCTGATATACTCTTCTATGTCGTGAAGCGACAGCACATAATTTTCACAGGCCAGGCTGATCGCCTTGCCGCCCGCTCCTGCACGTGCGGTCCTGCCGATGCGGTGGACATAATCCTCAGAGTCCTGGGGAAGATCATAATTGATCACATGGGTGATCCCATCGACATGCAGGCCCCTGCTGGCAACGTCGGTTGCGATCAGAATGGAAAGGTCTCCGCTCTTAAAGCGGTTGAGCACCTTTATCCGCTTGTCCTGAGGCAGGTCACCGGTGATGGCTGCAGCAGCATGCCCATTGGCGTTCAGCATGGTCTTCAGCTTGTCAGCCGTGGATTTCATGTTGCAGAAGATGATATAGTGGCCGCCTGCTTCCCGCTTCAGCAGTCCAAGGAGCAGACCGAACTTCTCCTCCCTGCTCACATGATAGAGTTCCTGCTCGATAATATCGACCGTCATCTGCTCGGGCGTCACGGAAAAGCGCTCGGGGTTGTTCATATGCTCATAGCAGAGCTCCATGACGCGATGCGAAAGAGTTGCTGAAAAGAGCATGGACTGGCGCTCGTTGTACGGCGCCATTCTCCTGAGCATGAACCGGAGGTCTGCGATAAAGCCCATGTCGAACATGCGGTCAGCCTCGTCAATGACCAGGTACTCGGTTTTTTTCAGGCTGTAGACCTTCTGCTTCAGATAGTCGATGAGACGGCCCGGTGTACCGATCAGCATATCAACGCCCTTTGCGATGTCATCTCTCTGCTTCAGATAATCAATGCCGCCGTATGCAGAGACGATCCTGAACCCTGCAAAGCTGCCCAGCAGTTTTGCCTCTGCCTCTATCTGAACGACCAGTTCGCGGGTGGGGGCAATAACGAGGGCTCGCGGGGAAGGGCCCGGTGACGGAGCAGGCATGGACAGCATTCTTGAGAATACCGAGATCAGAAATGCAGCGGTCTTGCCGGTGCCGGTCTGCGCCTGGGCTGCAATATCTCGGCCTTTCAGGGCCTCAGGCAGGGTCAATGACTGGACCGGCGTGCATGTAGAAAATCCTGCAGCTCTTATTCCTTCAAGGACCTTTGGATGGATATCCAGTTCATCAAAACGCATACCCTTATACTCTACATCATGTCTGTTCCGAAATACAGGTCTGTTTGGCTGTTTGTGCTGCCCAACCCCTCATGGTCCGCGGCTGCCTGCACAGAGCTGATCACTCGGTGAAGATCGTGGTCTTGATCTGTTCTTTTGTCTGGATCTCACCTGCCAGCTTTATTGCGGCCTTCCTGTCCGAAAAATTGCCGATGAGGACCCTGATGATCGGAGACTTGTCCTTGGTAACGCCTTTCTGTGCAGAGGCCTCGTACCCTTTTGCCTTCAGCTTTTTGACCAGTGCGGCAGCGATCTCTTCGGTCTTGAAGGCGCCGGCCTGCACTGCATACATCGGCTTTTTCGATGCCGGGACAGGCTGGCTGGCTGCAGGTGCAGCGGGAGCCGGTGCCGGTTCAGGGGCCTTGGCTGGCGCAGGGGGCGCGGTAACAGGTGCAGCAGGCTCCGGAGCAACAGCAGGAGGAGCTGAGGGAGCACTGGCAGCTTCTTTCTGCTCGGGCGCAGCAGGCGTGACAGCTTTCTTAACCTCACGCGCAGCCGGTTTCTGCGTCGGCATGAAATATTGATATGCAAAAAAACCGCCGCCGCCCAATACTGCGAGGATCAGCAGGCCGATCAGCCAGGGAAGCAGGGAAGGCTTCTGTGCTCTGCCCCGCCGGTAAGTCCGGCTTGGCAGGGGCTGTCTTACCGGCGCGGGTTTTGGTTCGTCATCTTCCCAGGGGAATTCCTCCTCCACGGCACGCGCGGCCTCCGGTGTTTTTTTGAGAGGTGTTTCCTGCTCTGCAGGAGGCTTATTCATGGAGAGTGGTTCATCGGCAGCGGGCGGCTCATTCCGGACCAGAAGTCCCTCATCTGCAGCAGAAGGCTCATCCATGACCATAGGCTTCTCAACAGCAAGCGGCTCATCGAATGCAGACACCTCTTCATTCGGCATGAATGCTCCCCTGTCCGATTCCGGTTCGGCCTGTGGCCTGGCAGAGGCGAGCACAGAGCTGGTCTTTGCGATCAATTCCTCGCCGGTAAAATTAGGTCTGAGGAAATCGACAATGCCGTAATACTCGGTATACTGCGGTTCAACCTTGCCTTTCAGTGCGGCCAGCAGCACAATCGGGACATGCTGAAGTTTTGCGATGCCGTGGATCGTCCGGCACGGCTGAAAGCCCGCAGCATTTGCGGAAAGCGGTTTTATGTAGATGAGAGAGGGGTTGAGTTTACCGGCCATTTCATCGGTCACAACATGACTGACACCCGAAAATACCAGATACCCCTCAGCCTCGAGCGTGGAAGTGATCTTCTGGTCTGTCTCATGGTCTGCGTCAACGACAAGAATAGTTTCGTCTGCCATGTCTTACCTCATTTCTGGATTTTGGTCTACAGCGTCAGTGCAGGATGCCTGTGTGCCCCTACAGTTTTTCCCAATACTTTGCCGGCATATCGGTAGCGAGCTTCAGCGCCCCGTCAGAACCTGCGAAGAGCGGGTCTTTGACGCGGGTGACCTTGCAGGCCCCGTATTCCTTGAGCGCATCCTGCAGGTATTCGTCAATGCCCCTGATCAGGCTGCCGCCGCCTGCCATGACGATATTGTTCTTGATCTTCATCTGAAACTCGGGGTCGAACCGGGCGATCATCTCTGTCGTGGTATCCACGAGGGCCGGCAGGATGCTTTCGCAGGCGCGGCGCACCTCGTTCTTGATGTCATGCATGACCGGCTTGCCGTCAACCGGGAGTTCAACGCGGATATCTTCGTCGAGCGTCCGCACAAAACTGAACTTTTCCTTGAACTGGCGCACCATGTTCTTGTTGAACCTCGAATTCGGATATTTTTCGATCAAATAATTGAAGAGCTGCTCGTCAATATAATCGCCTGCGGTGAAGATGGTCTTCTGGTCCTCTTCCGAAGGGATCGTCCCGTGCATGATGCAGAAGTCGGTTGTCCCGGCGCCTATATCGATGACCAGGGCGTTGTTCAGCAGGTTCATGCCGTACGCGATCGCAAAGGGCTCGGTCACGACCATAAGGGCCTGCACGTGCTCTGCAACAGCCCGCCTGATGGCAAGCTTGTTCACCTTCAGCGAATCCGAGGGCACGCCGACAACCGCGTGGATCTGTTTGCCCGGCTCGGATTTGGCCAGGTCGATCAGGTGGCGGATGATCTCCTTGACCGCTCGCTCGCTGCTTTCGATACCCTCCTTGATAATGCCCCGTTCGAGCGGCCGGCAGAGGTCAAGGGAAAGCCGGTGCTGCAGGGCCTCTTCTCCGAAGAGCACGGGTTTGCCGATGACCTGCTCGGCGATAAAATCCTTCGGCCAACCGACATAACTCTCGATCCATTCCCGTTTGCCGTTGCTCGCAGAGATCGCGCTCCGGGACGTGCCGAGATCGATACCTACAAACAGTACATTTTCCTGATTCTGCTCATCGTTTTGCTTCATGCGTAAGGTCTCCTTTATTGAGATAATCAAATATTCCGAGTGCAAGGGAGCGGGCGATATATTCGCGGTGGCCTTCCTGCTGCAGCTCTTTTTCTTCCTCCCGGTTGCTCATGCACGAAACCTCCGCAAGCACGGAAGGCACCTCCAAGCCAAGGAGCACGACGAACGGGGCCCTCTTCACCCCGAAGTCCTGGATGCTGCTGTTTTGCTTCCTGCTGTACCGGACCATGTTCGACTGGATCGATTCTGCGAACTCCCTTGATTCCTGAAGCTTCATGGTCTTGCCGAGTTTTTCGACGATGGCCCTGAAATCGCTCAGGCCCTGTTCCGATCCCGCGTTCTCCTGTTCAGCGAGCCTGAGGATATTGGCGTCCGTGGAAGGTCCGAAGTAATACGTTTCGATTATGTTGATCGGTTTCTGCGGCAGGTAATTGATATGCACGGAGATGAACAGGTCGGCCTTTGCCGTTTTTGCCAGCTCAACGCGTCTGTTCAACGATACGGCAGAGTCATCTTCCCTGGTCATCAGGATACGGTAGTTGCCTTTGGCCTCAAGGTGCTGACGCAGCCTCCGGGCGATGTCGAGCGTAATATCTTTTTCCTTGGTGCCCATCTTCCCGACTGTCCCTGAATCAGAGCCACCATGGCCTGCGTCGATCATGATTGTCTTGATCTTCAGGCCGAACATGCGGCTGAGAGCTACATTGCCGGAACCTGCCACAGAGTTCAGTTCAGCCGGGTTCGGTACTCCTTCCGGGGCCGGCGGGGGCAAGGCCGGGGCCATGTTCATCATCGCTGTCTGCGCGGTCAGTTCTGTGGGCGAGAACGAGATATTCACATGCCGGCCGTTCACCAATACGGCGATAATGCAGAGCAGGGCTGCAATAAGATATTTCTTCCCGAGGTACAGCCGGCGCTTTGTCAGAAGAGAACGGCCCTGTCCGAGCATGACAAGATTATCCTCATACACGCTCCGGAGGATCTCCCGCCGCATCTTGAGTTCCTTTCTTCTGGGGAAAAAAGTGATCATAATACTGTACAACTTTAGCAATTTGTGCGCCAAAACTCAATGTTTTCAGTCATTTTTTCGAATAAGGATCATATTGGCAACCGTATCGGAGATAATTCGGATATAATATCGGCATGCGGGCGGTATTTACCCAATGTTATATTCTGCTCCTTTCTCTCTGGGTCGGCGGCATCTTTCTCTTCACCTTTGTTGTCACGCCGGTGATCTTCAGATCCTATGGCAAGGACATGGCCGGTGAGATCGTGGGAAAGCTCTTTCCGTCCTATTTCCTTTTTTCCGTTGTTGTTTCTGTCCTTTCTCTTGTCTTTTTTCTGATAGCGTTTCAGAACAGGGCTGTTTCCGGTCATACCCTGTCCCTTCTCCTTTTGACAGCGGCTGTAGTGCTGTCGCTGTATGTGAGTGTGAGGCTGCATCCGGAGATCAAAAAGGTCAAGCAGGAGATCGCATCTTTTGAAAAGACCTCTCCTGATGATCAGCTCAGAAAGAAGTTCCGGGCTCTGCATGGACAGAGCGCAATTCTCAATCTCCTCATACTGGCAGACGGCATTGCATTGCTGGTCATCAGTTCCCGTCTCAAGACATAACGGCATGAAGACCTTCCTGCTTTCCCTGCTCCTCATCCTCTGTCTGCTTATCCCGCTTGCGCAGGCGGATGAGCGTATCCTCAGCTTTCAGAGCGATATCACGGTGCATGAGGATGCCCACCTGATCGTGAAAGAGACCATACTTGTGCTCAGTGAAGGGAAGAAGATCAGGCACGGCATATACAGGGATTTTCCTCAACGCTATGAAGAGGCCTCAGGGAAGATAAGGAAGGTAGGGTTCCGTGTGGTCGGGGTGAAGAGGGGCGGAAGGCCTGAATCATATGTTACAAAGGATAATGAGAATGGGATCAGGGTCTACATGGGGGACGATGCAATCACCCTTGCTCCCGGGACCTATGAGTTTGAACTGACCTATGCGACAGACCATCAGCTCGGCTTTTTTGACGATTATGACGAGCTGTACTGGAATGTAACAGGGAATGGGTGGGAGTTCTCTATTGATAAGGCCGCTGCTGAAATACATCTGCCCGGAGATGCAGGACGTCATATCCTCAGGACTGCAGGATATACAGGAGCTCAGGGTTCGAAAGACCAGAACTTCACGAGTGAGCGTGCCGGGGACGGCACGGTCAGATTCAAGACCACCGATACGCTCTCTTATTCTGAAGGCCTTACCGTGGCGGTCGCCTGGCCAAAGGGTTATGTCAGGCAGGAAGGCCCGCCCGAGCTGATAGAGCCTCTTACGGATATGGACAGGTTCATTAACAGCATCAGGCCCGGGAGCCCGACCGGGATGTTTCTTGCCCTTGCCGGACTGCTTCTGCTTGCGGGCTATTACGGGATCGTATGGATGCTCGTCGGCAAGGACCCTGAGTCAGGCACTATAATGGTCCTTTATGAGCCCCCTGCAAAACTTTCTCCTGCGGTGATGAGGTTCATATCGCGGATGGGGTATGACAACAAGGCCTTTACTGCAGCGCTTATCGATCTTGCGGTAAAGGGACTGATCACGATACAGGATGATGACGGGGAATATACGGTCAGAAAGAAGGCAGGTGCGGAAACGGGCCTTTCGCCCGAGGAGAGCAAACTGTACCGCCGTCTCTTCAGTGCAGGCGCAGCACTTAAGCTCGAGCAGAAGAACCATAGCCATATCAGGGCAGCGCTTACCGAGGTTGAGGAATATCTGAAGCTGAAGTGCGAGCGGATCTTTTTTGTTACCAACAGGAACTATTTTGTTATCGGTCTTCTCCTGACAGCGACCTTCCTGCTCGTGAGCGGTATCAGCTCTGCGATCGACAAGGGCGGCCTTCCGGTGTTCCTGTTTATCGGCATCTGGCTTACGGGCTGGAGCGCAGGCGTTATCGTGCTGCTTAAACAGGTAGTTTCCCAATGGAAGATGGTCATTTCGTCCCGGGGCTGGAGCAGATTGGGAAATGTCGGAGCTGCCGTATTCATCACCTGCTTTACCCTGCCTTTTCTGGGCGGTGAGGGCTTTGGCATGTACATCCTGGCAATGAGCACCTCCTATGTGATGCCGCTGTTCCTTCTTGCGGCAATGGCAGTCAATTATATCTTCTTTAACCTCCTGAAGGCGCCGACACGTGCAGGCAGAAAAATGCTCGATGAGATAGAAGGCTTCAAGCGGTTTCTTGCTGCAACGGAACAGGACAGACTGAATACCATGCACCCTGCAGACCGCACCCCTCAGCTGTTCGAAAAATTCCTGCCCTATGCCCTTGCACTGGATGTTGAGCAGCAGTGGGCAGAGCAGTTCTCGGGGGTCATAGACAAGGCCTCTGCTGCCGGCGGGACAGGTCAGTATCGTCCTGTCTGGTATTCCGGCTCTTCGGCGGGGTCTTTTGGCGCAGCAGCCTTTGCCTCTTCTCTTGGCGACTCGTTCTCTCATGCGATATCGTCGTCATCAACAGCCCCGGGTTCAAGTTCCGGCAGTGGCGGCGGCGGTTCTTCAGGCGGCGGTGGCGGCGGAGGAGGAGGGGGCGGATGGTAGGCCTAAAGGTGTTGTCCGCAAGATAAGCGAGCGAACTATCGTCAGATCGTGAACGAAACTTCCTGCCTGTTAAACGGGCACTGAAATCTCAGGGATACTGCTGTAAGCTTCATCCCTTCTTTGTTCTTGTTCCCTCTGCCGTATTTCGGGTCACCGATCACCGGAAAGCCTGTCATCTCGAAGTGGCGGCGGATCTGATGCAGACGGCCTGTGCGGATGAAGGCAGAAACGAGCGTGCTGTTCTGCTGCGGATCGTATGATATCACCTCATATTCTGTGACAGCTTCTTTATTGTCAAGCGGCAGATTGATGACACCCTTATTGCCCTGCGTCTCAAGATTTCCGAGGACCTCAACGCGGTATTCCTTGGTGATCAGCTTTTTCTGGAAGAGCTCGGAAAACCGCGCTGCAGCTTCCCTGCTGTGTGCAATGATCATGATGCCGTCTGCCTCCCTGTCCAGGCGGTGCACCAGAAAGACCTGCCTCAGCGTCTGAAAATGGAGTTCTGCCTGCCTCAGGAGCGAACAATGGTCGCCGAACATGGTGCCCTGGGCCATGAGGCCTGACGGCTTGAACCATACGCTGTAATATCCCTGATCGCTCACCAGCCTTGGCTCCGGCGGCTTGAGCGAAAGCAGCTTCTCGTCATAATGTATCTCAACATGGTCGTGGGGCGAGAGCACGGTCGTTGCCTTCCTGAGACGCTTCATGCTGCCTTTTCGTTTTACCCAGACAGCGCCTTTGGTCATCGCATCCTTGATCCTGCTCTTCGAAAGTCCGGTCCTGAGCGCAAGGATATCTGCTGCCTGAGACGGCGGGTTCGTGCCTGTTGTCTTGATAACTATCTTTTCCATCGTCTTCGTATTATAAAGGGAATAAGCAGATAAAGGGGGCAGGGGGAGTTATGAAGCCCCGGTAATTGATGGGCTGCCTTTAGGGATGATTGTCTTTTCCCTGGATTTTATTGTACGCTGTACTTCACAGAAGAGCTTGTAACAACAGAGGATCCGCCGTCTATGACTGTTTTATATCAAGAATATTTCGGACTGAAAGAACCGCCGTTTTCGATCGCTCCTGACCCCCGTTATCTGTTCATGAGTGAACAGCACCGGGAGGCGCTGGCACACCTTACCTTTGGCATCCGAAGCGACGGCGGATTTATTCTCCTGACCGGCGATGTCGGCACGGGAAAGACCACGGTATCGCGCTGTCTTCTCGACCAGATGCCGCCTGACACGCATATCGCTTTTGTGCTCAACCCAAGGCTGTCGGTAGAGGAACTGCTTGCCGTGGTCTGTGATGAGCTCCGCATCCCGTATCCTGAAGGCGCGGTAAGCAACAAAGTGTTCATTGACCGCATCAATGATTTTCTGCTTGCCTCCTGTGCAAAGGGTCATAAGACCGTGCTGATCATGGAAGAGGCCCAGAACCTCAGCCCTGATGTGCTGGAGCAGGTGCGGCTGCTTACGAACCTGGAGACGAATCAGTATAAACTGCTCCAGATCATCCTGCTGGGGCAGCCTGAGCTGAAGGAAATGCTGGCACGACCGGGCATGAGCCAGCTGGAGCAGAGGATCACTGCCCGGTATCACCTCGGGCCTCTTTCAAAAAATGATGTGAAAGATTATGTCGTGCATCGCCTTGCCATTGGCGGTGTTGACCGTCAGCTGTTCCCTCCGTCGCTCATGCCAATGCTCTATCAGCTGAGCCGCGGCGTGCCGCGGTTGATCAACCTGATCTGTGACCGCTCATTGCTTGGTGCGTATGTTCAGGGCAAAGACAAGATTGACAGGGCCACGTTAAAGAAGGCGGCTCAGGAGGTTTTTGGAAGGGTTGAAGAGGGTGGGCCGCGCCTTAAGGTCATCGGCCGGATTGTTGCAGGCATAGTTCTGTTTGCTGCGGTGGCTGCGGTCGCAGCGTTTTCGTATCAGCAGGTCTTCTTTCAGCCTGAGCCTCAGCCGGTCAGGGAAGTTCAGATCCAGGAAAAGCCGCAGCCGGCGCCCCCTGTCACTATTCAGTGGCCGCCTGGGCAGCCCCTTGACCGAAGCGAAGAGATGGCATATCAGGAACTGTTCAGACAGTGGGGTTCTTCCTATAAGGTCGTTGGGATGAAGGCTGTCTGCAGACAGGCGGCAAGTGAAGGACTGCAGTGTCTTAAGGGCTTAAGCGATCTAAAACGGCTGATAGAACTGAACAGACCTTCTGTCCTTAAGCTTTTTGATGATAAGGGGAACAGTTTTTATGCCCTGCTCAGATCTGTGCGCGGGCAGAACGCTACGCTCCATCTTGCTGACCGCGATCTGACCGTCGATGTCAGGGAGCTTGAGAAGAAATGGCTTGGTGAATATGTCCTGTTCTGGAAGGTCCCGCCTTCGTGGCGCGGTGAGATCCGGCCCGGAGAGACCGGCCGGCATCTGCAGTGGTTTACAGCGCTCATGGCGAAAAAAACAGGAGACAGCCGTTTTGCCCTGAAGAGGACCTATGACGAAGAGATCGTGAATGAGATAAAACGCTTCCAGCTTGAGGAAGGCCTTGTGCCTGATGGTGTTGTCGGCTCGCAGACCGTGATCCATCTGCATTCCCGCTATGGTGAAGGGGAGCCTCTTCTCAGCAGGGGCAGCGAAGGGATCTGACCATGTCCTATATCCTGGATGCACTCAAGAAGCTCGAAAAAGAACGGAGGAGGGGGCTGATCCCGGGCCTCAGTGAACAGGACTCTGTGGTGGATTATTCCCAGCGAAGGGCTGTATGGCCGTATCTTCTTGCCTCATTTCTTCTTCTCGGTGCAGGCGTAATGATCGCGTGGTTCGTCCTGGCACCGTCAAAAGAGAGAGCTCACCGGGATACGGCAAAGACTGTAAGAACAGTCAGTCAGGACCTGCCGAAGAAGACGGACACTGCCGCGGTTGTCCTGCCGCCGGCCCAGCCTGTGCCTGACGTCAGGAGCGAGATCAAAACGCCTGTCATAAAGAATGACAAGGTCCAGGAAAAACCGGAAAAAGTGGTTGCAGGAAAGAGCGACCTGAACAAAACACCTGTTGTTCCTGTAGAGCAGACCCCAATAAGCAGCAAGGAACAGGGAGCAGTGAGCGAACCGGCACAGACAGAGCCAAAAGGCGAAACTCCTGCGGAGCTTCCGGTCAGGGATAAGCTCTATAAGTTCTCTGAACTTCCGCCGTCAGTAAGGGACAGCCTCAAAAAGTTCTTTTCGATCACAGCCTATATGTATTCGTCCATCCCTGCAGAGCGCATGGTACGCATCAATGATCACATGATGCGGGAAGGACAGGTGCTGGACCCCGGCATCAGGATCGAAGAGATCACTGTTGACGGTGTGATCCTTTCGTATAAGAAGTTCCGCTTTTTTGTCAGCGTAAAGTAAGCTGCATGAGCAAATCTTAAGTGTATTGCAGAGTGTTCCGAAGGCTTTCGGGACCATGACAACCTGATTAATTGAATATCGCGTAAATGCAGATTCAGAAGAAAGCTTGCCAGCCTGCAAGCTTGCAGGCATTTCTATCTCTCTATTGTCCCTGCACGAAGCCGGGCATTCCTCTTCCGCCTGAGCAGCACATTCCTGACGAAAAAAGATGCGATGAAATAGAGGAAGAAATAGGCAAGGAACAGGAAGAACAGGTAGTATTCCGGCATTTCCAGCAGCGTGCCTGCAACAGCGATAGACGAAAATGCAGCAGACATGCAGAGCATGATCGCGACCGTCTGTCGTTTGCTGAACCCGAACTTCAGCAGCACATGATGCAGGTGTGTCTTGTCAGGATAGAAAGGGCTCCTGCCTTTTATCAGCCGCTTGGTCATGACGGTCAACGTGTCAACAATAGGAACTGTAAGGATCAGCAGGGGCGCCACAGGCCGGGCTATGCTGTTCTGCTCCTGCGTCAGGGCAATAGATACAAAGGCAGCAGAGAAGCCCAGGAAGAGGCTTCCCGCATCTCCCATAAAAAGGCGGGAGGGATGCCAGTTGTATCTCATGAAGGCCGCGAGCGCGCCTGAAATAGCCATGCAGAGCAGCATGAGATCCCGGTGATGGTCGATATACCCGAGATAAGCGAATGAGATAAAGGCTATGAGCGATACGCCTCCTGCAAGACCGTCAACGCCGTCGATCATGTTCATTGCATTGATCACTCCCACAAAACCGATCACGGTCATCGGCAGTGACAGGGCAGGGAAGTCGATATCCCCGAGATGAAGCAGATCACCAAACGTATGAAGAGAAACATTATTGCTGAAGTATACGACCAGGACAGCCGACAATATCTGGGCAGCGAACTTCATCCTGTGATGCACTTCCCTGAAATCATCGAAAAAGCCTATCACCACAAGCAGGATCGCGCCGGCATAATAGCCCCTCATGTGGGTGAGTGGCAGAAAAAGAAGGCAGCCGAAGGCAACACCCAGAGACATGCCAAGGCCCCCGACCAGCGGCTTGGCAACAGCATGCATCTTGCGGCGGTTCGGAAGGTCGACCAGTCCCACCTCAGCGGCAAGGCGGGCGAACCTCGGCAGTATGAACATGGTGACAGCGCACGGTATCAGAAATATCAACAGCTCGGTAAGTATCGCGGGCATCTCCACTCCAGGATTTTTCTATTCTATGAATAACATCCCGAAAAAACAAGCATTATGGCCTGCTGTCAAGCATTGCGAGGATCTCGGCTGTCTTGTCACGCATCAGCAGTTCATCCCCTCTGGATTCGACATTTAAGCGGACAACCGGCTCTGTGTTTGAACTTCTCAGGTTAAAACGCCATGACCGGAACTCCATGCTGAGGCCGTCCGTGCGGTCTGTTGAAACAGCATCCCTGCGGTAGTGCTCCTCTATGGTTCTGATCGCGCCTTCAGGATCGGACAGCGTTCTGTTGATCTCGCCGCTTGCAGGGAACATCGCCATCCGCTCACTGACGAGTGCCGAGAGGGATCTTTCTGTTCTGCATATGATCCCGGCAACAAGGAGCCAGGGTATCATGCCGCTGTCGCAGTATGCAAAGTCCCTGAAATAGTGATGGGCCGACATCTCACCGCCGTACACCGCATCTTCGGCGCGCATCCGTTCCTTGATAAAGGCATGCCCGGTTTTGGACAGCATTGGGATGCCGCCGGCCTTTTTCACGATATCGATTGTGTTCCAGGTCAGCCGGGGATCGTGAATGATCCGCGCTCCCGGGTGTGCTGCAAGCAATGCCCGGGCAAGGAGCCCGACAAGGTAATAGCCCTCGATGAACCTGCCTTTTTCATCAAAGAAGAAGCAGCGGTCAAAGTCACCGTCCCAGGCAATGCCGATATCTGCACTATGAGCCTTCACTGCCTCGGCTGTTGCTGCCCGGTTCTCAGGCAGGAGCGGATTGGGAATGCCGTTGGGGAATCTGCCGTCAGGTTCGTGCTGCACCTTGATGAAGCTGAAAGGGAGATGCTTTTCCAGGAGATCAATGACAGGGCCTGCAGATCCGTTGCCCGGGTTCACCACGATCCGCAGAGGTCTCAATACCTTTTTATCTGCATAACCGAGCAGATGGTCAATATAGTCGCTGCGGTGAGCAAGGGGATAGACGCTGCCTTTGCCGGGCGCTGCAGTGAATTTGTTCTGCTCCGCCAATTCCCTGATCTCACGGAGGCCGGTATCGTTGCTCACCGGCTTTGCTGCGTCCCGCACAAGTTTCATGCCGTTATAGTCAGCAGGATTATGGCTGGCAGTCACCATGATGCCGCCGTCCATCCTGAACCGGAACGTGCTGAAGTAAACCTCTTCTGTGCCGCAGACCCCGATATCATGAACATCATTGCCTGAGTCAAGCAGACCCTTTGTGAGGGCTGCGGTCAGGGATGCACTCGACAGCCTGATGTCCCGTCCTATGACCACACGCCTTGTCTTCAGAAATTCGGCATAGGCCCTGCCTATGCGATAGGCAATATCCTCATTCAGCTCATCCGGAACCCTTCCCCGTATATCGTATGCTTTAAAGCAGGTCAGCATCATAGAGATAGCAGGTTGAGGTTAAGGCTAAGGCTGAGGATAAAGCTGAGGATAAAGCTGAGAGAATTGAATGATGAGATTACGGAAAATGCCACTATAATAGCCTCCTATTTATACTCTTTCGCATGATTTCCGCTTTTGTTTTTCATAGCCTGAATCTTATCTTGTGTCCACTCTCAACCTTAACCTTGACCTTAGCCTCTCTTCTTTATTGACCTTCCGTACTCATCTTTGAACCGCACAATGTCATCCTCGCCAAGGTACGTGCCGGACTGCACTTCGATCAGCTCAAGGGGTATCCTGCCCGGGTTTTCCAGCCGGTGTTTTACGCCGAGGGGGATATAGGTTGACTCATTTTCTCCTACAGTCATCACGTCTTTGCCGCGTGTAACACGTGCTGTGCCCTTTACCACGATCCAGTGTTCAGCCCTGTGCCTATGCTTCTGAAGCGAAAGGCGCGCCCCGGGGTTAACGGTGATGCGCTTCACCTGGAAACGGTCAGCGCTGTCAATGCACTCGTATGTTCCCCAGGGCCTGTTCACCCTGAGATGCAGCAGAGCCTCATCGCGTTTCTGTTTTTTGAGCTCTTCGACGATATGCTTCACCTTCTGGGCCTCGTCCTTATGCGTGACGAGCACGGCATCAGAGGTCTCGACGATAATGCAGTCTTTCATGCCGATAGCGGCCACAAGCCTTTCGCCCGCATATATGAACGAGTTTTTCAGATCATGAGCTATCACATCACCGGAAAAGGCATTGCCCTGCCTGTCCTTTGGCAGCACTTCCCATAACGATGCCCAGGAGCCCACATCACTCCACCCTGCGTCAAGAGGGATCACGACAGCAGACTCTGTCTTTTCCATAACCGCATAGTCGATCGAATCACCGGGACATTTTGAAAAGGCTTTTTTGTCCAGCCTCAGGAAATCAAGGTCTTTCACTGAATGCTTCAAGGCCTTTTCAGCTGCCCTGAGCATTTCAGGGGCGTGGCGTTTCAGCTCCTTCAGATATGCAGATGCCCTGAACATGAACATGCCGCTGTTCCAGAGATAGTTGCCTGACTGCACGAAAGACTTTGCCTTTGCAGGCGAGGGCTTTTCTTCAAAACGGGCAACTTGAAAGACAGTAATGGGTGATGAGTGATGGGTGAAGCGTGAGGCGTGAATCGTAAATCGTGAATCGTGATGAGTGCTTCTTTGCCTTCAACCTTTCGCCTTTTGCCCTTAACCTCAACCTTAGCCTTAACCTGTATTTCCTTGCCTTTTTTTATATACCCGTATCCGGTCTCAGGAGATCCCGGCTCAATACCGAAGGTGATAAGTTTTCCCTCTATCGCATAGTTCACGCCTTCTGCAACAGCAGCCCGGAACGCTGCCGTATCCCTGATAACATGATCAGCCGGGAGGACGAGGAGCAGGGGATCTTTCCCTATTGACAAGGCATGAAGCGCAGCAACAGCAACAGCAGGTGCAGTGTTCCTGCCGACAGGCTCGAGTATAAGGGCTGACGGTGCAGCATTGATCTGCTGCAGCTGCTCAGCGATCATGAAACGGTGGTTTTCATTGGCAACGATGAGCGGCTTAGTGATATCAGGGATGCCTGACAGCCTTGCTATTGTTGCCTGCAGCATGGTGCTTTTTCCGACAAGAGGCAGAAGCTGCTTTGGATAGAGCTCCCGGGAAAGCGGCCAGAGCCGTGTGCCGGACCCGCCGGAAAGGATAACAGGGACTATCATTTAGACACCTTGCAGATGTGTAGAAGCGTAGAAGTGTTAATGCGTCTTTCTGTTTTGCTGTTTATCAGCATCTGGTTTTCCTGCCTTTGCTTAAATTGCCGGTTCGCATTCACGCCTGTCCGCTTTCACGCTTTATAGCTTGCCAGCTTGTAAGCTATTAACGTACCATTCATACGTTTTTCTGATGCCGTCTTCAAGAGCTGTTTTTGGTTCCCAGCCGAGCGCCTTGAGCCTCGATATATCAAGGAGCTTCCTTGGCGTGCCGTCCGGCCTGGTTCTGTCCCATACTATTGCCCCTTCAAAACCGACTATCTTTCTTATCATCTCAGCAAGGTCTTTGATGGTCAGGTCAGAACCTGTGCCCACATTCACGAATTCTCCGATCTGCGCTGCATTGTACCGCTCCATAAGAAAAACGCAGGCGTCGGCAAGGTCGTCAACATGCAGGAACTCGCGGCAGGGCGAGCCTGTGCCCCAGAGCGTTACGGCAGAAGAATCGCAGGCCGAGGTCGAGGTTAAGGTTGAGGAAACAGGCACAGCCTCTTCACTGGTGTCTGCCATCATTTCCTTGCTCTTCATCTTAACCTCAGCCTTAACCTTGACCTTTTCTTTATCCTGCCTTTTTTTCGCTTCATGGAACTTTCTTATCATTGCCGGCAGCACATGGGAGTTCTGAAGATCGAAATTATCATGGGGTCCGTACAGGTTTGTCGGCATGACAGAGATAAAGTTCGTGCCATACTGCTCGTTATAGTATAGGCAGAGCTTGATCGCTGCGATCTTCGCAACTGCATAGGGTTCATTCGTCGGTTCGAGGGTCCCGGTGAGAAGGTGCTCCTCTTTCATCGGCTGGGGCGCGAGCTTCGGATAGATGCAGGACGAGCCGAGGTTAAGCAGTTTTTTTGCATTGAACCTGTATGCCGCGTGGATCACGTTCGACGCGATCATGATATTTTCGTAGATAAAATCAGCCTTATACGTGCTGTTGGCCAGAATGCCGCCGACCTTTGCTGCTGCCAGAAAAATATATTCAGGCTGCTCTTTTTCAAAAAAGGCCTCAACATCAGCCTGCCGGGTGAGATCGAGCCTGATGAACGTGACTCGTGATTCGTAATTCGTGACAGGTTCTTTGCTGAAGCAGTTCGCGATGATATTTTCATATCCGGCTGCAAGCAGCCGTTTAATGATCGCTGTGCCCACCATGCCGGTCCCCCCGGCTACGAAGATCTTAGATGTAGGATTCATTGGCTCCAGTATGCACAATGCAGTAAGCAGTAAGCAGATTTACATCATAAAAACAGAAAGAATCATGCAATATATCGATCATAATGTAAGAACACGCGCTATCTTTTGCAGAACTTTTCATGTTTGTCAATCATACCAAAAAGCATTCGATTAAGTTCGTCATATCTGGATTTAAGCTCTTTGTGAACTTCTGGTGTAAGATATCCGGCATCTTTTGACATGTCAATCCAGACCTCTGTTTCGCCTGCTTCTCCTGCCGAATCCACAACCTTGCTAACGAACATTTTGGGGTATAGTCGTTTCTTCCATGCTTCGGCCAGGTTAGCAGGAACACTTCTTGACGATCTTCGTATCTGGTCAGTGAGCGAATATCTTTCTTCTTTTGGAAAGGTTTTCGTAATCTCAAAAATATCCATGGCTAAGGCATATGCCATCTGATAAGCTTTCAGATCCTTATATCCGTTATATATCATCTAATCTTTTCTGTCATGCGCTTTCTATTTTGTTTTCTCGCCACTTTCCTTTTGTAGTATGAGAGCTTACTGGTTACTACCTACTGCCTACTACCCACTGCCCACTGTCTACTCTGTCTATTTATCTTCACTCATGGTATCTCATGATCTTAAAGCCTTTGCCTTTGCAGAACTGGTCCTTTTCAGCCTCTTTCAGGTCTTCGCATACCATTTCTGAAACGAGCTGCTTAAACGTGATCTCGGGTTTCCAGCCCAGTTTCTTCCTGGCCTTTGAAGCATCTCCCAGCAGGGTCTCAACCTCGGTCGGCCTGAAATACCGCGGATCTATCTCCACCACAACGTCTCCCGGCTGAAGGCCGTGATGGGTGATGAGTGATGGGTGATGAGTATCTGAGCGGTCTTTACTGCCTACTGCCTTCTGCTTACTGCTTACTTTACTTACGATGCCCTTTTCTTTTACTCCCTTGCCTGTCCAGGTTATACCGATGCCGACCTCTTTGAATGCAAGCTCGACAAAATTCCGAACTGAATACTGCCTGCCTGTTGCAATCACATAGTCATCCGGCTGTTTCTGCTGCAGCACGAGCCACATGGCCTTTACATAGTCTTTTGCATGGCCCCAGTCCCTTTTTGCATCGATATTGCCGAGATAGATCTTTTTCTGAAGGCCGAGACAGATGCGGGCAACTGCCCGGGTGATCTTTCTGGTCACGAAGGTCTCGCCCCGGACCGGCGATTCATGGTTAAAGAGAATGCCATTACTTGCGTGCATGGCGTATGCCTCGCGGTAATTCACCGTGATCCAGTATGAATAGAGCTTGGCAACCGCGTACGGGCTTCGCGGATAAAAGGGCGTTGTCTCTTTCTGGGGCGTCTCCTGAACCTTGCCGTACAGTTCGCTTGTGGAGGCCTGATAGAACTTCACCTTTTTCGTCATGGTTAAAATGCGCAGGGCTTCAAGGAGTCTGAGCGTGCCGAGCGCATCGGCATTTGCCGTATATTCAGGCGTTTCAAACGACACATGCACATGCGACTGGGCAGCAAGGTTGTATATCTCGTCCGGCTGTGTCTCCTGAATGATGCGAATGAGGTTGGTCGAATCAGTAAGGTCGCCGTAATGAAGTTTGAACCCGGTTTTCTTTTCGTGGGGGTCCTGATAGAGGTGGTCGATCCTCTGCGTGTTGAAGAGCGACGAACGGCGCTTGATGCCGTGGACCATGTATCCCTTGTTCAGGAGGAGTTCGGCCAGATATGCCCCGTCCTGCCCGGTGATCCCTGTAATGAGTGCGGTCTTCTGTTTCATCGGTTTCCCCTTTAAGGCTGCGTATATACTGACGGATATTATACTTTGAGCGGATATGAATCGTCACGCTTCATGGCAAAGGCAGAGATGAAGATGGCCAAGGGTTATGGCTACAGGGATGAGGCAGGCTATAGGCTTATGGCTAAAGGTAGCAGCCCTTCTCCGTATGTACTCAGCACTCTTCACGAATTACGCTTTACGCTTCACGGCCTTTCCCTGCTTTGGGGCCTTTATCACGCCTTTATGATCTTCTTATTTACAATCCCGGCCTTATGAAAGGCATTTCGCGTATCAATGATGCAGGCAGCATAGCGTGCGATGAACGGATAGTCGTACGCAGAGTGGTCGGTCAGAAGCAGCACAATATCAGCTTTTTTCAGCGCTGCAGGCGTCAGTTTTTTCGATTTCATATCAATATCAGGATAGTGGCGGTGTCCTCTGCATAGGGGGACCAGGGGATCGTTATATTCCACTCTGGCGCCCTTTTCCTTCAGAAGCTGCATAATGCGCAGGGACGGTGACTCCCTCTGATCGTCTATATCCTTCTTGTACGCAACCCCCAGGACCAATATCCCGGCCTTGTTGATGCTCTTTCCTTTTTGGTTCAGGGTCTCGATCGTCTTCTGCACCACATAATACGGCATGCTGGTATTGATCTCGCCTGCCAATTCGATGAAGCGTGTTGAGAAATCATACTCCCGGGCCTTCCAGGTGAGATAAAAAGGATCGATCGGTATGCAGTGGCCGCCAAGGCCGGGGCCGGGGTAGAAGGCCTGGAACCCGAATGGCTTTGTTTTTGCCGCCTCGATCACCTCCCAGATGTCGATATCCATCTTGTCAAAGAGCATCTTCATCTCATTTACCAGGGCGATATTGACCGAGCGGTAGATATTTTCGAGAAGCTTTGCCGCCTCTGCGACCTTTGGCGATGAGACGGGAACTGTCTTTGTAACAACCTTGTCATACAGGGCCTTTGCAGCCCTGAGGCATTGCGTTGAATAGCCGCCGACCACCTTCGGGATGGTTGAGGTCGAAAAGTCCCTGTTGTTGGGGTCTTCGCGCTCAGGGGAAAAGGCGAGATAGAAATCCTTCCCGGCCTTCAGTCCTTTTTCTTCAAGTATGCGCCGCAGGTCCTCATCCGTGGTGCCGGGATAGGTGGTCGATTCCAGAACCACAAGCTGGCCTTTTCTGAGATGCCGGGCTATGGCGCGGCCGGTGTTAAAGACATAGGTCATGTCAGGTTCGCGATTTTTGTTCAGCGGCGTAGGAACGCAGATGATAATGCAGTCCATGTTCGACAACCGGGCAAAATCGGTTGTCGGCTGGAAAGCTGAGGAGCTTGCAGGCTGGCCGGCCCTCGTATCCTTTCTGCAGATAGCTGCAATAGTTTCACTCGGGATATGTTTTATATAGCTCCTGCCCTTGTTCAGAAGATCGATCTTTTTCTGATCTATATCAAACCCGGTGACCTTAAATCCGGCCCTGCAGAACTCGATAATGAGCGGCAGGCCGACATACCCGAGCCCGATAACGCCTATCCGAGCCTTGTTATTCTTTATCTTATCCAGAAGTTCCATGCATTACCCCCGTTGAAATGCTGACAATTTGATCTATAGATCGCTTTTCGATTCTAATGCCTTCAATCTTGTCGAAGTCCCGCGCATTTGCAGTGACAATGGTGTAATCCATGGAAAGCGCAGTTGCCGCTATGATGAGGTCGTGGGCTCCAACACGTACGCCCTTTTTTGCCAACGTTGCCCAGAGCCGCGCATAGATGCGAGCTACTGCGGTGTCGAAAGGAAATGCCGGGAAAAGTTCTATGACCTTTTCAACGAATGCCAGCCTTTTTGTCTTGCGTGATTCGGTGTCTGCGCGTTCAACCCCATGCAGAAGCCCGGCAACGGTAACAACGCTTATGCCAAAAGGTTCATCTTCACGACCGCGAACAAGCGTATCTATATCGTCCGCGTTGCGTTCAAGCGAGATGATCTCGCTGGTGTCGAAGATCACTCCCATGAGCTGCTATCAGGCATTGCAGGTTGATCATGGCACAGGTCATTAATATCGCGCGCAAACTGCAGACTATCGTCGCCGAGGCGGGGAAGATTCTTAATGAGAAGCCGAAGCTCGCCCATGGTCCGAAGAGTTCCTATTGATTCAACAGGCACGATCGCAGCCGTCGGTTTGCCCCCCCTCATCACGGTAAAGGAATCTCTTTTATATTTTACAGAGTTCAGTATATCCGAGAACTCACGCGCAGCATCTGTTGCATTAATCGTTTTTATCATACAAATATCCTCTCTGATAATCTGATTATAATATTATCATATATTAATCTACTATGGGCCATTCATCCTGTCAATATTACTCGACCAAAGAGTAATATTGCTCAATGAGATGAGTAACTGTGCAGGTCATATGCAAGCCCTTGGTCTCATGTCTTTTCATACAAGTAATGAATAGTTATCAAGAATAGATCAGTCTCAATAACTTGTCAGATCATCATATCCCGAACGCTCCCCATACGCGATGGGTCGATTTTTCGGCAAAGCTATCGAAGGTGATGACATCCACCGAAATAGAGGGATTTCGTTCCCGGAAGCCGGCATAAGTGGCGGGGGAAAATGTCTCCGGATTTGCTTTTATCTCAAAACCGTACTGCCCCAGCACCACAAAATCCAGCTCTGTTTTGTCCTGTGTTCTCCAAAAACAAATGTCATTATAATCCCTGCACCTCCGGGGTGCAAGGATTTGGGTTAGGGGGCTTGGCTCTCAGCTTTTGAACTCACACTTCACGTTTTACAGTCTCTTTGTTTTCTTGAACAGCATGATGAAGGGATTCAGGAGGTAATAGGGGAGTGTCCTGAGGGAGCTCTGGGGGAGGTTGTACCTGAGGCGGATCTCGGCTGAAGAAGGGAATATCCTGCGAAGGAGGACCCTGAAGATATCGAGCGGGGAGTCAAGAAGGGCAAGAAGCACTGCCATTCTGAGGTGGGGTTTGACATCCTGACGAAACAGGCCCTTGATGACATACCGTTTGAGAAAAGCATACCCGATCAGATTTCTCTGCGTTATCTCATTTGGGATATCGATGCCGGATGCATCATGCATGAGCTTCAGGGTGAACAGCGCAAGCCTCTTCATCTTCAGATGATCGGCAGAGGCCATGAACTTATCCCAGTCGAACTTCCGGCTCAGAAGCGCCGGCATGAGCACCGCATGGTGAAGCGGCATAAAGCCCTTGGAATACAGCCTGAATATCAGATACAGAAGATACTTTTCATTTGAAAGACAGGGGAGTGCCGCGCCCCGGAAAATCATCTCTTCTGCATCTTTCCACCAGTATGCAGAGGATGCCTCAAAATACCTTCTCACCAGGTTCCAGTGCAGCTCCAGCACATGCGCGCCCTTATGCAGGTGGAGGTGATAGACGCCTGCCAACTGGTCCTGCTCACCAATCCCTTTGCTGAGATCATATCCGGCTGCAATAAGGGTCTCCCGTGCCGTATCCAGATCGTCCCTCCGGACCAGCAGATCTATATCCGAGGTGGGGTACAGGCCCATATCGCCAAGCAGGGTCTCTGCTGCAAAAGAACCTTTGAGCGGGATGGAGTTTATCCCATCCCTGCGCAGGATATCGATCAGGTGCAGGGTCTCTTCGAGATGAGCTGCATTTCTTTGTAAGGTCGCTATATAGTGCTTCTCAGCCGTTCCGTGATCAGAGCAGGAACGATCTGGATCGAAGCAAGGTTTTTATAGAGAAGCGGCGTCACCTGGTTCAGGGTTGCCAGTTGGATCAGCCGGTCATAGTCGAGCGGCCTTGCTGTGTCGGACAGGATTGTCTGAACCTCCTGCATCACCATATCAGATGGCACAGGTTGAGAAATGAGGAGAACAATACGCTCTTCAGGAGATAACTTCATGGGGGTATTGTGTAATCCTCGCACCACTTCAAGGCCGAAGGGACTGCACTTCTTCACAGTGGTCGGGTAAAACTCATGCCTACGTGGGAGAAATGATCATCTTCGGTGAGGATTAAGGGAATCCCTTGTCCTTTCATGACAAGCATAGATGTAAGATCAGTAAATGATATCCCTGGTTTATCATGGAGTTTCAGCCGTAACTGTATCGCTTTTTCAAATACCTTCGGGGAAACCGGGACTATTTCAACATATCCCTGTGTGCATGCTAACTGAATCAAGCGTAATGCGTCAGCCGCGGACTTTCCCGCAACACGTTTAAACAAGAGAGTGAACGTTTCATCAAGAACATAGTCAGATGTGTATATTTTGCCACCATGCAGACGGAACTTTCGATAAAAAGTATTTACTTCTTTATGGCGGGGCTCACGTTTATTGTAAAGTACGATCCAACCCCATGTGTCAATGAAGAGCCTATCCGGCATCAACCGTACAGTTCCTCATCAATCGCACAGGAGAAAGGCTTAATGCTGATCTTTCCAATCAGCTTCAAAATGGGATCTTTTTCTGGAACAAGACGCTTGACCGACGTTGATGACCCGATTTGATGGCGTTTGGTCAGAATAAACTCAGTAAAGTCCAGTATCTCCTGCAGATCATCTGCGGAGAGCTTGCTTAAGTGCTGAACCACCTGCTTTTTGTAAGAAAGGGATTTCGCTGCCTGCATCTTATTGCCTCCTTGTCAATGCGCTATTATATCAAATTGACGCAGAACTCATCATAAAAGTTTGGTCATGGCTTCACATCGCCCGTGTAAAAATCAAAGACAGCGCCGGGCATGTATCCATGATCTTCAGGGACTCTTGGCCCTGTGCACTCCAGGGTGGGAGGATTCGGGCTTTTACGGGGCCAAAGGAAAATTACCTGAATTTCAGGAAGTCGTCCAAAGAGATGCCGCTTTTCTTATCAGTCCTCGCAATAATCCAGGGGCTAATTCGTTATGATTAGGAATTGAAAGAGTGGGTCTTGATTGATGATAGAGTATCATGTGGCTGCCGGTCTGATGATCCACAGTAACCAAACTGCTCAAAGATCCTGACTGTATCCTTTCCGGAAAGGTTGGAGAGCACCCCCACCTAAACAGTAACCTCTCCCAAAAAGACTTCTTGTTCTTCGTGACGGACCAGCCTTCCGTGTTTTTCCTCTACAAACAGCCATCCCTTTATTGCATCTCTTACGTTTTGGAGTGCCTCATCCATAGTCTTACCCTGGCTCATGCAGCCGACGAGGTCAGGAACATCCACAACATAGCCATCATAATCGGTGTCATGGGTAATAACGACCTTGAATCTCATAGCAAACCTCCTCGCAGATATTTCTTTTGTTAGTATATCACATCTGCACCTGCGCCTCGTGTCTCTACGCTTCATCCTCCCCGGCGAAACCGCCTGTGGCGGGCGCATTACGCATCACGCATTACGCATTACGCATCACGGCCTCTAAAGATGACACGGAGGAGGAAGGAGGGGTTTGATATGAAATTGCGGTACCAGAGGCGGCGGGGTTCGCGGAGCAGGCGGGGCAGCCATTCAAGCCCCAGTTTCTGAAATACAGGATGGGAACGCTTCAGTGCGAAGCAATTGCACAAAATTCTGAAGTTCTGCATCGGAAGCAGCAAGGCGTTTTCTGATCTTGGGATAAGCCAGAACTCTGGAGATCTCGTCGCAGATGGCATCGGACATCAGCAACAAAACCTTTTCGTCCTTGACCATATTGATAATCCTGTCCGGGTTGGAGCCTGAGATGAGAAGAGCGCTGATAAGCTGATTGGTATCCAGAACGATTCGGATCATCGCCGTGCGGCGGTCAGGGCATCTGAAATATCCTCATCAACAGGGGTGGAACGATCCGCAGTTTCCTGCAGAGAGCTGTATAATCTGAAAAATTCTTCACGCTTACCTTCATGTTCAGATACTTCTCAATCGGAATGATAGCCACCAGCGGTTTGCCGGAACGCTCAACAATATACTCATCATCCTTGAGAGAAACCTCGTTCATTACCTGTCCGAGATTCTGTCGTGCTTTGATGGCTGATACCGTTTTTAACATAGCACCTCCTATGACCATTATGGTTGATATGATTACACTGGTTATTAGTTGATGGGGTCAAGGGGAAGCTTACAGTGTGATAGAAATTTTATAGCACCTGTGCTCCAAGCTTTTTTGTGTCTCTCATGTCATCCTTGCACCTCCGGGGTGCAGGCAAATGGGAGGCTGGAGATGATTTACTCCAGATGCAGGGATTTCATATGGGCAAGAGAGCGCTGATATTCCTTTTGATCGAGCACAAAATCGCGGTAAGCAGAGCGGCTCCGAAACAGCCCCTCATCCCGAACACACAACGCATCTTTGGTTTCGTCCACATAGTACATTGCCCATGAAGGCCGAAATACCATTGCCCTTACGCTGCTGCAGTGCAATATGCAGGTGTGTCGGCATGATGCAGTACGAAATGCAGTAGCCTGCTATGCTCTTGGTAAAAACGTGATAGAAAGCATCGGTGGATAAATGATCTCTTTTTCATCCACCGAAATAGAGGGATTCCGTTCCCGGAAGCTGGCATAGGTGGCGGGGGAAAATGTCTCCGGATTTGCTTTTATCTCAAAACCGTACTGCCCCAGCACCACAAAATCCAGCTCTGTTTTATCCTGTGTTCTCCAAAAACCTTATTCCTTGCCTTTTGTGACTTCTGCAGCCAATGCCGCCAGTGGAATAGCCTCTGTGTCGGGCGCGAGCCGGTAGCGTTCGACGCCAGGATACACAACAAACTTTTTCGCAGGAGACATATCTGCACAGGCAGCGTAAAACCCGCGCTCCAGCTTCGGACTGAGGCTGCGTTTTATCTCGATGGCCCAGAGAGTTCCATCCGGCCATGACAGCAGCAAATCTACTTCGGCTCCTCCTCCGGTACGATAGAAAAAGCCCTGAACCTGCCCCATTCCGGCGGCAAGCAGATTTTCAATCACAAAACACTCCCAGCTTTGTCCAACTACCGGGTGGGCAAGCAGGCTTTCCTTGTCAGGTATAGCAAGCAAAGCATGAACAAGGCCGCTATCACGCACATACACCTTGGGTGACTTCACCTGTCTCTTGCCAATATTGGCATGCCAGGGCTGAAGACGTCTCACCAGCATCAGATCAACAAGGAGATCCAGATAGCTATTGACCGTTTTTACATCGATACCAAGATTGCGGGAGAATTGAGCCGTGTTCAGCAGACTACCCTGATTGTGTGCCAACATGACCCAGAAGCGACGCAATGTTTCCGCGGCAATTCGAGGACCAAACTGTGGGATATCTCTTTCAAGGTAGGTACGGATAAAATCCTGTCTCCAGCGCAGACTCAGCCCGGCATCCTGGGCAAGCAGACTTTCCGGGAACCCGCCGGCTACCCAAAGATTTTCTGATGCCAGTTCGCCGGTCTCCAATATATGAAAAGGGGATAGTTCAAGGTACGCTATGCGCCCTGCCAATGTTTCGCCGGACTGTTTCAGCAGATCAAGTGAAGCAGAGCCCAGCAGCAGGTAACGCCCGGCACGCTGGCCGTCGCGACGCCCCTGGTCAATGAGACCTCGCAGAACTGGAAACAGTCCAGGGACGCGATGCACCTCATCGAAAATTATCAGCCTGTCTATATGATCTGCAAGATACAGCTCTGGCTGAAGAAGTTTGGCACGATCCTTCTCTGATTCAAGGTCGAGATAAAGTGCATTGAGCTTTCGCCCTATTTCAAGAGCCAGCGTGGTCTTGCCCACCTGGCGAGGCCCAAGCAGGGCAACAGCAGGAGAGTATGCAAGCGCTTCTGCTATTTTTGGATACAGCAGACGGTATATCATATATGCAATTATGGAATATAACTCCCTGAATTGCAAGGATAAGGCGACAAGATGGCTGGTAACGTGCTGTTCACTATTCGCTATCAATACAAAATGCAAAATTATATTAACACAGGGTCTTCACGACATCCTTGCCAAAAGATTTCTTTAGCTCAAGTTGGAGAGATTCTTACCCGCTTCGATCTGCAAAAGAAAATCGTATCCTAACCCCTGCCGCTTATCCTCATACCGTGAAAAAGTTTCTGTCAGATCAACTTCTGCTTCCGGCCTGATGATGAAGGGATTCAGGAGGTAATAGGGGAGAGTCCTGAGGGAGCTCTGGGGGAGGTTGTACCTGAGGCGGATCTCGGCAGGAATCCTTGCACCTCCGGGGTGCAGGCAAATGGGAGGCTGGAGATGATTTACTCCAGATGCAGGGATTTCATATGGGCAAGAGAGCGCTGATATTCCTTTTGATCGAGCACAAAATCGCGGTAAGCAGAGCGGCTCCGAAAAAGCCCCTCATCCCGAACACACAACGCATCTTTGGTTTCGTCCACATACTCTCTATAGGAGGAATATTTCCATTGATCAGGGTCTTCGCACAAGTGTTCAGTTACCGGGTTCAGATGGATATATCGCGTAAGATGGCTTAGTTGCTCGTTGCTTTCGACCGGAACGTGTTTGAATCTGCTCTGCCATAAGGGTCCTTTTCTGCCGGAGCGTGTATTAAAGTATCGGGTGTAGCTGTTCAGCACATTGCCCATGAAGGCCGAAATACCATTGCCCTTACGCTGCTGCAGTGCAATATGCAGGTGTGTCGGCATGATGCAGTACGAAATGACATCAACAAGCAGATCCCTTGTCAGGCAGTATTTACTAAAAAACAGCTCTTTGTCCTGTAGTGATATATATGAGGAAAACCTGGTCGGGGGTTTTTCCAGGCGGTAATACTTGATGAGGTTGATCATGCGGGCATAGTCCTGGTCGTCCCTGAATATGCAGTAGCCTGCTATGCTCTTGGTAAAAACGTGATAGAAAGCATCGGTGGATAAATGATCTCTTTTCATGCAAATCATTATAATCATTGCACCTCCGGGGTGCAAGGATTTGGGTTAGGGGGTTAGTTTTTGACGGATGACACGGAGGAGGAAGGAGGGGTTTGATATGAAATTGCGGTACCAGATCACTTGTCAGATCATCATATCCCGAACGCTCCCCATACGCGATGGGTCGATTTTTCGGCAAAGTTATCGAAGGTGACGACATCCACCGAGATAGAGGGATTCCGTTCCCGGAAGCTGGCATAGGTGGCGGGGGAAAATGTCTCCGGATTTGCTTTTATCTCAAAACCGTACTGCCCCAGCACCACAAAATCCAGCTCTGTTTTATCCTGTGTTCTCCAAAAACAGATATCTTCATTCGCAACATGTGTGCTTAATTGTCTGAAACAGAGGTTTTCAAGAAAAGCTCCCCGGTCACTGCGAAGACGAAAATCACGAAAATCCCCTACGAGATAATTCCGCATTCCCATATCGGCAAAGTAAAGCTTCGGCATCTTGGTTAGTTCTTTACGGACATTGGTGTGGAAAGGTTTTATCATCACGGCATGAAATGACTTTTGCAGCACATACAGATAATTATCGATTGCCTGTACTGAAACCCCGATGGATTTTGATAGTTCATTGCGATTCATGAGTGAACCGACTTGCGCAGCAAGCATCTTGATCATCATGAAATAAGGTTCCGGATGTCTAATCCGCGACTCTAAAATATCCTTTTTTACCGAGGAGTTGATCAGGTCTTCCAATATCAGAAGCTTTTCAGCTTCATCGGTTGCAAGCACTACCGCCGGATACCCGCCGAAGCGGGAAAATTCGATAAAGAGCCGCACCAGTTCATCCCGTTGCAGCAAGGGGAGTTGCGACATTGCAGTAAAATTATCCGGAGAAAAGCGTGTTGGGAGCAGGTTTGCCAGATCTTCGCGCAGTTTGAACAGCAGAAACTCACTGAAAGAGAGGGTTGGCAGATGAAAAAGGCGTTTGCGTCCGGCAAGGGAGTCCGTGAATTTTTCGTCAATATAAAATGCCGAAGAGCCGGTTACCACCAGTTTCAGCCGAGTCCGATATTCATCAAAGAGGAGTTTCAGGAAATTTGAGGGGTTGTCCAGATATTGGATCTCATCAATAAACACCGTAGCCCGTTCACCTTCGGGGGGCAGAGGCAGGATTGAAAAGATGTTTTCAGGTGCCTGGTTAAGCAAAGCCACATATTCAAGGCGTTCCAGATTGATGAAATGTGCCGTATTTCCGTGCTGCAGGCAATCCTTGTAAAGCTGACGCAGAATGGTTGTTTTGCCGGTCTGCCTGGCACCAACAATCACCAGGATCAAATCGCTTGCCATTGCATCGCTTATGGGATTATAAAGGCTCCTATTTGTCATGCATTAATAATAACCGATATTTAACGTTTAGTAAACTAAAATAAGCAAAGAATATAAGGCTGGCAAAGTGGATAGCATTGTCATTATAATCATTGCACCTCCGGGGTGCAAGGATTTGGGTTAGGGGGTTAGTTTTTGGCGGATAAGATGTCCTTGAAAGGATTCAGTGAACTGAACAGCCCTTTCATGCCAACTGTCGCCCCCATCTGCAAGAGCATACAGAAACCCGGTATCAGCGACAACCGGCCCTCTTATGCGCGCTTTTTCCAAAGCAGCTCCTCGTGCCTTTCCGCTACATTTTTTCTGCCGCTTTTCCCTATTGCAACAAAGCTCAATTTTCTGCCATCGGGTCGCTTCTTTTCAAGATATAATGACATTGCTTCTCTGACCGTCTCAGCAAGACTTTTGCTTTCACGACGGGATACGGACTTCAGCTCCTCAATCATGGAGTCGTCAGCAAAAATAGTTGTTCTTTTCATGTAAACCTCCTCGCATATTTTATGGCATATATATGCTATATGATATCATAATTAGGCAGTTCACGGGGATTAATGCTTAACCTGCCGCGCAGGACAAGAGGCCAGCGTGACCTGTTCGGCTTGCACAGCCGAAGCAGGCATCTGTAAAGCAGTGCGGTAATCTTTTCGCCTAACAGTGACTGCCCGTGAATACGATATTTCGGTTCAAGCCGGAAAGATATCATTTTGAGGTGAACTGTGTTCAATAAGAGCGAAATGTCATTATAATCCTTGCACCTCCGGGGTGCAAGGATTTGGGTTAGGGGGTTAGTTTTTGACGGATGACACGGAGGAGACGGGGCGATGCCTGCGCTATTAAGCCGTAGAGATCCATTTTGCGCGCTTCTCAGAAAGGATGACAAGGTGATTCTTAAATAAATGCCCACTATGGGAGCTTAAAAAGGGAATGAGGAGATTAATGATCTTTTCCGAAGTCGTCGGATGGACTTTTATGCGAACTACTCCGGGATGAATGCTCAGAGGAAGCACTGTCCAATCGCCAAAATGTTCATCAAGGGTTATCAGAATGCGGCTATCATCAATAGCTTTCCGCAGGATCTGAGCATCATCTGATCGGGCATCCCCTGTTTCCGAAGCCCGTATGACATCGTGACCGTCACCGCGCAGAGCTTCAGCAAGATCGAGATGGAACATCTGGTCGAGATAGAGTCTTAGAGGCTCAGGCGCCAATGGTCTCTAACTCGGAATGGTCGAGGGATGCCTTTGCATACATGAGCGCAGCATGGATATCTTCCCTCTTGAGCTCAGGGTAGCCTTCAAGGATGGACTCCCACGATGCTCCTTCTGCTATCTGCTCAAGAATGACGGTTATCGGAATGCGGGTACCCTTGATTACCGGTTTTCCATTACAAACCCTTGGGCTAAGTTCAATGCGGCTATCGTCATCCATATCTGACTCCTTTCACGCGATTATTTTCATTATAGCATAGTTAGAGAGAGCGCTCTTTGCCATTGGAGGTGTGCGCATCTACGAACTGATACCTTATCCGCCCCAGCGGCTTTACTTCCATTACCTCTACGCTTCCACGACTTACGTCTTTACGCCGTTAAGCGAAATGTCATTATAATCCCTGCACCTCCGGGGTGCAAGGATTTGGGTTAGGGGGTTAGTTTTTGACGGATGACACGGAGGAGGAAGGAGGGGTTTGATATGAAATTGCGGTACCAGAGGCGGCGGGGTTCGCGGAGGAGACGGGGCAGCCATTCAAGCCCCAGTTTCTGAAATACAGGATGGGAACGCTTCACATTGCCTGTGTAGAAATCAAAGACAGCGCCGATTGCACCGATGAATTTTACCTTAAGCCGGTGTCTGTTCTGATATATCCATTTTTCCTGCTTCGGTGCAGTCATGCCGACCCAGAGCACATCCGGCGCTGCAAGATTAATTGCCTCCACCATCAGTCTATTGTAGGATAAGTTCGGTTTTTGCGTATTGTTCAACAATTCCTGTAAGGTCTTTCAGATACTCAGTTATGAACATACTCAATACTTTTCAATTTCTGGATATCCTCAATTATGCGCTTGCGCAATTGCAATTCCCCTGACCACTGAACATATTCTTCATCTCCTCCATGCAGATCATCAGCTGAGGCATCTTTGAGAAAGACATCAGAAGCAATGTTATGCCGCTCTTCGAGCTGGCTTATTATCTTGTCTGTTTTGTTCAATGCCAACGCAAGTCTGCTCAGCTCCGCCAAGACGGCTGTTCTGACCAGTTCAGCACTTTCCTCCCGATCCGATATGATTTTGACATTGCTCATAGTCGCCTCCTCTTCGCTTGCTTTCCTTCAGGATAATATAGCTTTTTTAAATATATCCATCAACATTTTAAAATTGTGCTCAGCAGTGTATTTGGTCTGAAACTCAGCATGGGCATTCCTGGCGAATGTGCCCGACAAGCGAAATGTCATTATAATCATTGCACCTCCGGGGTGCAATGATTTGGGTTAGGGGGCTCGGCTCTCAGCTTTTGAACTCACACTTCACGCTTTACGGCCTCTTTGTTTTTTTGAACAGCATGATGAAGGGATTCAGGATGTAATAGGGGAGAGTCCTGAGGGAGCTCTGGGGGAGGTTGTACCTGAGGCGGATCTCGGCTGAAGAAGGGAATATCCTGCGAAGGAGGATCCTGAATATATCGACAGGGGACTCAAGAAGGATCAAAAACATGACCATTCTGAGACGAGAATTCACCGGAGGCTTGAAAAATCCTGTAATGACCTTATCTTTAAGAATGGCATAGCCAAGCATCCGGTTGCACTGGAAAGCTTCCGGGATCTGTATAAAAAAAATATCATGCAGGAGATTTATGGTAAAGTTTGCGAGTCGTTCCATCTTTAATGCCCTGGCAGATCTCATAAACGTCCCCCAGTCAAAGGCGACATCCTGCCTGGAAATTACAATAAGGGGAAGCATGAAAAACCGGAGCGGCAGAAAGCCATGGGAAAATAACCGCGAGATCAGATAGAGAAGATGTTTCTCATTTGACAGCTGAAAGAACTTTTGTTCGCGATATTCGATCTCCTTCAGATCCTCCCACCAGTAATCTGGATCAGCACTGAAGTAGCGCTTCACCAGGTTCCAGTGCAGTTCCAGCACAGTGTTATCTCTGTAAAAGCGGAGGTGATAGGAAGCTGTCAACTGGTCCTGCTCACCAATCCCTTTGCTGAGATCATAGCCGGCTGCAATAAGGGTTTTCTGTGCAACATGCAGATCATCCCACTGGACAAACAGATCTAAATCAGAAGTGGGGTAAAGACCCATATCGCCAAGCAGGGTCTCGGCTGCAAAAGAACCCTTCAGAGGGATGGAGTTTATCCCAGCCCTGCGCAAGATATCAATGAGCTGCAAGGTCTTTTCAAGATGGTCTGCATTTCGCTGGATGTTCATTATGTAGTGTGTCATCAGCCGCTGCATGACTTCATGAGGAACGATCTGAAAAGTTGAAAGGTTTTTATAAAGCAGCGGCGTCACCTGGTTCAGGTTAGCCTGCTGGATCAACCGGTTATAGTCGAGCGGCCTTGCTGTGTCGGACAGAAGGGTCTGAACCTCCTGCATCACCATATCAGATGGCATAGGCTGGGAGAGGAGGAGAACAATACGCTCTTCAGGAGATAACTTCATAGGAGTATTGTAGCAGCAAGCTGAATGTGTCCGGCAAGAGACACGTTAGGATAATCATTGCAGCACCGGGGTGGAGGGATTCGGAGATGAAGCTAAGTGGCCAAAAACGACAGCGTTACCAGTGTTTCTCGATCGCTTTTTGAAGCAGGGCCTGCATCCAACCTGAGATGTTTTCAGTCTGGTACAATCGGCCCATGACATCCCTCGCCCGGCCTGCATCGATGAGGGCCTCCTTTGCAGAAAGAACTGCCTGTTCAAGAAGCGCTTCAAGTGCGGCGTCATCAGTTTCATAGAGGTCAAGGTGATCAACAAGCTGATCCTTTTCTTTATCTGCGAGTCTGTAAAAAAGATAGCCCTCCTTTTTTGAGAGCTGCTCTATGCCAAAGGTGAGCATTGTGCCTGCGGGGTATTCTGACGGTAGTTCGGGACGATCTTCTGAAGGGTGGGGATCACCTCATCAACTGCATTCTCTTTGATAATGCGTTCGAATTCATCAATATGGCACTGCAGTGCCTGGTAGCTGGGAATATATGATGGGATCGCTGCACGTATCTTCTCGTGAGGCGTAGCTGTTGCCAGTTCTGTTTCGTCGAACAGCTCCTCATATAACTTTTCCCCGGGTCTCAGACCGATAAACTCTATCTGTATATCTTCATACGGCACCATGCCGGAGAGTCTTATGATGTTTTCGGCAAGCTCCACGATCCTTATCTGGTCGCCCATCTCGAGAACGAAGATGTCACCGCCCTTGCCCAGGGCTGCGGAGATAAGCACCAGCTGAACTGCTTCTGGTATGAGCATGAAAAACCGCTTTATGTCAGGGTGGGTTACCGTGATCGGGCCACCGTTTCGCAACTGCTCCCTGAAGGTATTGACAACGCTGCCATTGCTCCCCAGAACATTGCCGAACCGCACGGTCGTGAACTTTGTTGAAGAACTATCGTTTATACAGAGGCCCAGGAACTCTGTCACACGTTTCGTTGCACCCATCACATTGGACGGGTTGACCGCCTTGTCAGTAGAAATCGTCACAAAGCTCGCCGTCCCGTATTGCGAAGCTGCCTGTATCAGATTTCGCGTGCCGAAGATGTTGTTCTTCACCGCCTCAAGAGCATTCAGTTCCATGAGCGGCACATGTTTGTGCGCAGCAGCATGGAACACCACCTGGGGTCTGAACTCGGAGAAGAGTGCGGCAACCGATGCGGCATCCCGCATATCGCCGACAACAGTCACTATAACGGGTAATGTATGAGGGGTAATGGGTGAAGGGGTCTGTGCGTTGCTCTTTGCTCTTTGCTCTTTGCTCCTCAGTTCCATATCAATAGCGAAAAGCCCATTTTCATAGCGGTCAAAAAGTACAAGTTTTTGCGGACCATAAAGCATGATCTGCCTGCAGAGTTCAGAGCCGATCGAGCCGCCCGCGCCGGTAACCAGCACAGTTTTGCCTTTGATATGAGCATATACCTCCTCGATATCCGTGCGTATCTGCTCCCTCTGGAGAAGGTCTTCAAGAGACAGCGGCCTGATATGAGAGACGGTCACATTCCCCTCAACAATATCATGCAGACCGGGAAGGGTCTTTACCGGAAGGTTAAACTGCTTGCAGTATTCATAAACCTCCCGAATGACCTTTGCGCTCATTGCAGGTAGCGCGATCAGGATCTCATCCGGTTGGTGTTGCGCCACCACTGCGGCTATTCGCTCTCTTGGGCCGAAGATCGGCAGACCGTGGATCTGCATCCCGCGCTTGTGCAGATCGTCATCGATAAACCCGATCGGTTCTATGTTATAACGGGCATTGTTCAGCATATCCCGCACGATCATCTCACCGGCATCTCCCGCACCAATAATAAGTACTTTTTTTGAAGAGACCTGCTTCTCAAGATATTCGCGGAAAACCCTGAAACCGAGCCTTGTGCCGCCTGAGATCATCAGGAGCAGCAGACCGTCAAGAATATAAATGGACCGAGGATAGTGTGTATCGTTCAGAATGAGTCTGACCAGAACAAAGAAAAGGCCGCTTCCAAGAAGGATTGTCCAGACGAGCTTGACAAGATCCCGGACACTCGAATATTTCCAGAGGTCCTTGTACAGGCCAAAGCCTGTGTACATGGCAAGACGGATCGCGAGCAGGGCAGGAAGATAGCCGATGAAATTTGAGAACTGGTCGTTATGCGATAGTGGGGAAATAAACCCGTCGAACCTGAGAACAAAGGCAAAGTAATTCGCTGCAGCGACCTGCAGCAGATGAAGTAGAGCGACCATAATCCGCCTATAGCGGAATATCGCATTTCTGAGAAATGTGTAGATTTTTGTAGTAAGAAGTTGCCCCATTTTTGTCCGTTACCTGCTTCTTCTTTCGTATGTTACAGGCATATCCAATGAGAATAATTTACCAGAAAAAGAGCTGCCATTACAAATTAAAGGGCTTGGTTGATAAAAGGAGGAAACCTGACAGGTCTGCACTACTGAATTTCCTTCTTAATAAAATCGATAAGGGCATTGTCAATCCAAAGGCCTGGGTGCTGTCAGTCAGAAATACCCGGCTATTTTTCGGTCGATATGTTCCAACGTATTCACCAGGGGAGTTTTTGAAACAATAAATCCGATAGAGACGCCCATACAATTCGCGAACATATCGTAATAAGAAAAGGTCCGGTACCCGGACATCCCCTGAAGATACTCAAGAACGATACCCATGAGAACAAAAAAACCGGCAATGAACCATCCAATACGAGAATTAATAATCAACTGGGCAAAGTAGAACATCAGAATAGCGTACGCAATGATATGGCCCGGCTTAAGATCATTTTCGATCTGCAGATAATCCAGGAACGTATCGGTCAGCGATAAATATATAACTGCCGCTACCAGCGCCATGCCAATAAACAGCCATAATAATTTAAGTTTCAAGGGACGAAATATATTCATTCAGGGCTAACAAGGAGTAAATTGCGAAGCGTAAGGTATGAGGTGTAAGAAGCAGGGAGTAAGGAGTAAAAACATGTCAATCATCACTTCCTCTAATGCTTTACTCCTTCTCGTTTTACCACCTTGAAGAAGGTGCGGAAGAGGATCTTGATATCAAGGGCAAAGGATCGGTGCTTCAGATAATACGCGTCAAAATCGACCTTAACCGGTATCGGCAGTTCATCGCGGCCGTTAATCTGCGCCCAGCCGGTGAGGCCCGGAGTCAGTCGATGGATGCCCTTATTGGTTCGCAGTTCGATCAGATCGTCCTGATTGAAGAGGGCAGGGCGGAGAGTTTACAGATTTGTACTTACATATCAGCTTGCCTGCTTGTTAGCTTGTTAGCTTGTCAGCCTTCTGATTGTCTCAACGATTCTCTCTAAATCAATTTCTGTCATCGCTGTGCCGGAAGGCAAACATAACCCTCGGGCGAAGAGGTCTTCGCAGACGCTGCCACCGCGCATAGGCGCACCTTTGAAGACCGGCTGCAGATGCATCGGCTTCCAGACAGGGCGAGACTCGATATTCTCTTTTTCGAGGGTCTGCCGAACTGCCTCGCGATCAGCACCGAAAACTTCTGGTGTGACCAGAATGACAGTCAGCCAGCGGGTGGCCCGTCCGTAAGAGGCCTCAGGCATGAATTCTATTCCTGGAATTTCAGATAGGGCCTTACGGTAATAGTCACATATCCAGCGCTTTCTTTCTACCCGCTCATTAAGAACTTGCAGCTGGCCTCGGCCAATAGCAGCCACAATGTTGCTCATCCGGTAGTTGTAGCCTATCTGCGTATGCTCGTAATGAGGGGCTGCATCCCGCGCCTGATGGGAAAGGAATTTTGCCTTTTCTATGAGCGCAGCATCGTCAGAGGCCAGCATGCCTCCGCCGGATGTGGTGATGATCTTGTTTCCATTGAAGGAATAGACTGTAAAGGCTGCACCGCGTCCTGCCTGCCGATCCTTATACGTTGCCCCAAGGGCCTCTGCAGAGTCTGAGACCACAGGGATACTATACTGATTGCAGCTATCGAGTATCCGGTCTATATCAGCAGCCTGCCCCAGGATGTCTGCGGTAATGACCGCCTTCGGCAGTCGCCCCTGCTTATTTCTGAATGTCAGCTCTTCCTTCAGCAGATCGGGGTCAATATTCCACGAATCCCTGTCAGAATCGATGAAAGAAAGCGTTCCACCCAGAAAGGTGACTGGGCTGACGCCGCCAATGAAGGTAAAAGAAGGCGCGATAACTTCATCGCCCGGGCCAACCCCCAGCAGGCGCAGGGCAAGATGCAGGGCAGCCGTGCCGCTCGAGACGGCAAGTGAATGGGGAATACCGATTAGCGCAGAAAATTCCTTTTCAAATGCATCAACGTGCGGCCCTAATGGCGCGATATAGTTGCTTTCAAAGGCCTGTTTGACAAATTCAAGCTCCTGTCCGCCCATGTGGGGAGGGGAGAGGAAGATGCGTTTATGGTTATTCGACATTCTTCTTTTTGCGTTTTTTTACAACTTTAGCCGGAACACCAACTGCCGTTGCATTGTCAGGGATATTCTTATTCACAAAGCTGAAGGCCCCTATTACAGCATTTTCGCCAACAGTCACTCCGGGCATTATGACACTGTGGCTGCCGATCTTACAGTTTTTCTTTAATAGAACCTGCCCGATTTTATTGTCAATGGTAGAAATGGAATAGATTGAACAGTGCGAGCCGAGCTGCACATAATCTTCTATAACAACGCCGTGCTTTGCATTAATATAAGTAAATGCGCCGATGTCGGTTTTATATCCGAGTTTAAGATTGTCCTTGTGCTGGATCAGCCAGTTGTATTTGGTCAATTTCCCGTCCTTGATAACCGGCGGCTTCCAGTCTTTGAATCTCTCGCTCATATTTCTTTTTTGCTCCCTTTAAATTTTTCCATTGTAGCATGTCCCTCATGACTAATACCCTCCCGTTTAAGCACACTTAAAATTGTAAGCCCTAATATCTTCAAGTCAAGCCAAAGGGAGCGATTGTCAACATACCAGACATCAAGATCAAACTTCTCCTCCCAGCTGATTGCATTCCTGCCGTTAACCTGTGCCCATCCTGTTATGCCGGGTTTAACCTCGTGACGACGTGCCTGTTTGGGCGAATACAAAGGGAGATATTCCATCAGAAGCGGTCGTGGACCGACCAGGCTCATATCACCTTTAAGGACATTCAGCAGTTCAGGCAGTTCATCAAGGCTTGATGCTCTCAGAAACTTCCCAAAGGTTGTAAGTCTTTGCTCATCGGGGAGAGAGTTGCCCTGAGCGTCAACCTGCATAGTCATGGTCCTGAACTTATAGATCTGAAATGGGACGCCATTCAAACCAGGTCTTTCCTGCGAAAAAAAAACCGGAGAACCGAGACGAATTCTTACAAATAAGGCAATGAACAGCAGTATGGGAAAAATAAGAAACCCGCCTGTCATCAGCAGACACAGGTCGAATATCCGCTTACTCGCGATTGATTTTATGCTCATAATATTCTAAAAATGACTTGACCAACAGGTCTTTCGAAAAATATTTTTCGGCTCTCTGACGCGCATTATTGCCCATCATATTGGTTTTCTCCCTGTCTGTCATGAGCATTTTCAAGCAATTGTACAGCTCTGCCACATTCTGTCTTTCGTGTAACAGGCCGGTTATTCCATCAACAATTGCATCTGATATTCCGTAAATATTTGACCCAATTGAAGGAATACCTGATGCAGCCGCCTCAATAATTACTGAACCAAATCCCTCCCGATGACTCGGCAGACAAAAAACGTCTGCAGCCGCCATATACTTTTCAGGGACATCTGTGTAACCTTTATAAATTATTCTTCTCGTGTCGATATTGTCACATGATATTTCATCCTTCAAAATACCTTTTTCATCCGGGCCGACAAGGAGGAGATAGGCGTTATGGTATTCAGCAGACAACTGTTTAAATGCCCTGAGCAATTCCGGAATGCCTTTTTCCCTATTAAGCCGTCCCAGAAATAAAAAAAGAAACGCCTCCGGGGGAACACCTATTTCCATTCTTATGGTGCTTCTCGCAGCACTGTCGGGATGAAAGCGCTGAATATCTACACCACTTATCGAACCCTGGGCAAGGACTGATGAGTTCTTTTCATAGATAACCCTCTCGCTTAATAAAAAAGCCCGTTGAGATACACTATCGACCAGAACATCTGTCGAGCAATAGTAAATTATTCTATCAAACATCTTTAAAAACCAGCGAAAAAAGCCGGTCCTCGTCGCCCATACCTGTCCGGTAAACGTATGGAACCGCAAGGGAATTCCTGCCGCCAGTGCCGATACCATAGCCAGCAAACCGGCCTTTGGCGTTACCGAATGCACTATGTCGAAGCGTTCCTTTCGAAACAGATCATAGAGTGCTTTCAGCGCCCGCAGATCTTTCAGGGGAGATATACTTCTCTCAATCGGAATGTGCAACGACCCGACATTGGGCAATTGAAGCCGGCTCATACGTTCTCCCGCATAGTTTGCGACAACAACCACCTTATGATGAGCACTCAATGCCTCTATATAACTCAGCAGAAAACTCGTTATCGTCAAGGGCGACGAAACAACAAAACAGATTTTTGGGGTCAATCGGTCTTCCCTGTCAACGGTCATGCGTTATCTCATACACGGCAACACCAAGCGGTGGCAGCTTTATAAAAACAGCCCCGCGTCTGAGCCGGATATTTTTTTGGCTGCATTCATCAAAGAGACAATTTCCTGTTGAGTCGGTCATACCCTCAACAGTCAGCTCCCCCTCTGTCTTGCGTCTTGAGTCACTGGCGATAAAGAGATATGTCTTGCCCTCCGCCTCTTTGATTGAGGCGTGAAGGGCGTTGTTCCGGGGTGAAAAAACAGCCCTCTTCCCTGAATTAGGTATTAGCAGGATTGGCTCAAGACTTTTCAATTCTCTCATTACCGTGCGAAGCACTTCGACGTCCTGCGGGTGTTCCTTCGTGTACCAGCCACTCTTTTTGTCCAGCCGGTCATCCCATGCGTAAATGCCAAGCCCATTAGCCCCTGAAATGACAGCCAGATAGGCCATGCTTCTCAATTCCTCAATTGACGGCCGCTTATCTCCATATTGGTCCAGAATAGTCCATACCGGCTTTAAACCGGCAACAGCCCTGACTGCAGCCTTCGTGGCATCAGCTACATGACGAAGAGAGACATTGGGCAATGGATAGGGATCACAGGCAAGAATATCGGCCCCTTCTGCAGTCTCTGCAAACCTTGTCTCATTGTTCTGGGTGCAATACACCGGGCCGTCAGGAGCCAGTAATTTGACGACATTGTAGCTCTCCTGGACCTTCTCAAGTGAACCCCACGGCTCGTCGAAGCCGGACCATGCCAAGAGGGCCGGATGATCCTTAAAAAGGGGTACTCTGTTGAGATTCCCGAATACCGTGTTCCCCTCTATCATAAGATACACCTTCTGCTTTAGCGCTTCGTCCAGGCATGTTTTGATATCTGCCATGGTTTTTTCGTTGGTACCTCCAATACCCATGAACCCAAGACTCGGGCCCCTCGGTGCGATAATATTAAAACCCATTCCTGCAAGTTCCTCGTAATCTTCGGGGAAGGCATGATAGATCATCAGAGGGAATAGTTTTCTCCTGTTTACCGAAATAGATTTATCGGGATTTATCCCTACTTTGCCCGACGGAGTAACGTTAGAAATCCTCACGGTTTTTGAAAATATCATCTCATTGCCGGCATAGGATTTGACACTCAGCGTATGGAGGGCCCCTTTCCATTTCGGGGCCTCAATATCGATGATCTTTCTCTCATATGAATCGAGAGCCACTCTCTTCACTACCTTGCTCGCACCGTTAGGCGCCTCCAGGAGGATCGCAATATCAAGCGGCAGTTTGAGTTTGCGGTCAATATGGTCTACAACTATTGCGATCTTGCCCTCATAGGGCAATTGGTGCACATACGCCTCCATTGGCGGCACGGATCCCATCGGACGGACACCTCTTGAAAGCCTGATCTCTGCAACGCAGACGTTCCTCATATCGCGCAGGAATTCAAGCGGCCGGGCCGGTTCTGTCAGTAGCGGAGCAGGCTCTGTTCTTGCGAGGTACCGGGTCCTGTCAAGGCCGCCGTCAATCCACGAGCGGATGACCTTCATATCCTGGTCATAAGTGACTGCTACATGGACCCACTGGTTGGCAGGGATGCTCATGGCTCCATAAAAGGCTTCGCCTCCGACAGGATAGTATTTGTATTGCATAAACGAAGTCGTCGCGACGTTCTCTGTCGGAAAACTCATCCATGAGTTGTTTAATTTATAGTCCTTGATAGCAAAGGCAAAGGAACCCATCTTAAGCGCCAGCAAGCCACCCTGATTGATGCTGCTTCCCTCCTCAAGATAAAGCCGGGCCTCAAGGGTAAAGCCTCCATTAAAGCTGATTTTGCCACCATCTTCAACGGTAATCCCGTTGCCTATGCTGTCACCGAATTTCAGGCACTTGCCGAATCTCAGATCACTGACAACCTCACCTCCATTGACCACGGGCTGGAATCCGCCTCTCCTGTCCACCAGCCTGTTTTCAGTCTGATCAACTTCAAGCAGGAAGAGGGTCTGATCATTCTGGCCTGAAGCGGCATGCGCTATCGTGTAGCCTGGAAAGATGAGAAGAGCGATAAAGGCAGATAAAGCCGTCAGGAGTAAAAGCAGCGCTTCTAACATCCCATCAGCTCGGGTTTTCATTTTGACCATCTTCATATATGCTTTCTTAGTCCAGGCCCGGCACCCTGGTAGCGAGCACCTGCGCGATTTCCGACTGTATCTTTTCCAGCATCTGAGGGTCGCTTATATTTCTGTTCCGTCCCTTTGCTGCAGCAAGCGGCAATAACCCAAACAAGGCAGCCACCCGCAGTGCGTTGCTGCGCGCATGAGATCGTAACAATTCCAATACTGTTTTGCCGATACCGAGTGAAGCGGGACCGTATTGCCTTATCAAACGTCTTAAGACAGAGTGAGAAGCGATCACCTTTTCCAGAGAGAGCCCGCTTTCTTCGCGACAGAAATAGAGGGGCTCGCTGATCATATGGACATTTTCCGCTCTCAGCTGCCCCTGATGATAGGTGCGGCACCAGAGCTCAGCGTCCTGTGACCGCGGACAGTTGAGGTCGTAGGGATTTCGCCTGAACCAGGACCTGCGGCCAAGCAGAGGAGCGTGGGCTATCGCCTGCCCTCTTAACAGCCCTATCATGTCGATAAATCCGGAACCACCCCGATACCCGACAGGTTGATTGTCTGCAGAGAGCATAGCCATGCCGGAGGTAACGATCTGTATTTTGGGATCAGACATGAACCGGAGCTGTTTAAGAAAACGGGAAGGGGACATCATGTCGTCCGCATCCATGCGGCTGATAAGATCATATTTTGCCTCTGAGACAATCTGGTTGAGCCTGGCCGGGAGCCTCAGGTTCATCCCATCAGAAACAACACGGACCCGAGGGTCCTTAACCGATCTTGCCAGCTCAAGCGATCGATCGGATGAACCGTCGTCCATCAGGATCAGTTCCCAATCTTCATACGTCTGTGCAAAGACAGAACGGACGGCACCCGGCAGTGTGGCTTCGTTATTGTAAAAAGGAATTCCTATCGTGATCGGCATAGTCAGTTCTGTCCCGGGATTTCCAGAAATAGCTTAATCACTGCATATACATGGTTAAATCCCTATCCTGCTGACCCATTCTGCAAGGGCAGGATTAAAGGTATAGGGAACCATATTGCTGAACCTGGTAAGGCTCATGCCATAATACATCAAGTAGAGCGGCACAAAATAAAAGAGGAATATCGGTCTTTGCCTGTTCCTGATATTTTGATAGACAATCGGCCATAGCAGTATTTCGCTCAGGGTAAAATACCAGCCTAAGCGACGAATGCCCGAAGCGCTCGTTTCCAGGATTGCCGACGCAATGGCGATGACCGTCGCCAGCAAGAACATATTCAGCAAGGCATCGTATTTGTCGCGGTCCACAACAACAAACCTCTTGAACATAAGGAAGAAGGCACACAATGTGCTGGTGAACGCCAGTGAAAGCAGGCCTAAGCCCTCTTCTGAGGCTTCACCGTATTGACCATAGCGCGGGTCGATGTATTGGCCTATTTCAATAAAGTATTCGAAAAAGAGAACCCCCACGATCCCTGACAGGAGAATAATGAAGTATATTCGCGGCGTGCTTTTTCGCGTAATAAGAAAGTAGGCCGGCAGTGCAATGAGGACGCTTTTATGAAAGAAATAGGCTGCTGCTACTACAAGAAGATACAGCCAGAACTTTCGTCTATAGATTGCTCCTATAGACAGAAAATAGATTGAATTTGCCAGCCCGTGTCTAATGCCATTATATGAGACAAATAAATAGCCGGCCACGAGCAGCACAAAAAAAGAGAGCTCCGGTCCTGAGGAATATTTTCGAATCACCCAGACAAAGCATGAAGTAACAACCATGGCAATCAGGAAAAAGAGGGCCATGTAATTGTCTGAAATAAAATGCGCTGTCCAGGCCAGGATGAAAAACCCGGGTTCCAGTGGTATCTCAAAGATGTCTGAGAATTCCCTCAGGTGCTCGAACCATCGGACATAATTCCCTGAGTCTGTGCCTACATAGCTGCTGCGCAGACCGGCAACGATGACCATTGCGGCAAGTGCAATAAAATACAGGATGCTCAGTGGCAGCCTCGCTGCAGTCAACCTATGGGCAAAATAAATTGAAGTTATTACGATCAGAAGAAGGACAAAATAAATGATCATGACTCCTCCGGAAATATCAGGGCATCGGGCAGTTCCATGGGGCAATTCATCATGTTACTGCCAGTCGCTTTTTATAGGTATCCACTAAATTGTTCAACGATGACTCGATCGAAAACGGACTATTTCGCACAAGAGCGGTCCCCTCGGCCACGGCAATCCTTTTTCGGATAGCCATTTCAACGCTGTCTGCCCATACAGAGGGGGGGGCCGTCAGCGGAACGGTTATTACACGGCCTGAAAAGTATTCGGTATAATCCCGGGTAATCGTATCGGAACAGACCGTACAGAGTCCGCTTGCCACCGCCTCGAGACCTACAACAGGCAGGCCTTCAAAAAGGGAGGGAAGTAAATGGACATCGAACCCGTGGACCATGAGAGAAGGAACATCGTCGCAGAGACCGGGCAGAAGGACCCGATTATCGAGTCCAAGCGATTCTGCTTCCTCTTTCAGATAGGGACGTCGGGGCCCGTCTCCGGCCAGGCAAAGAATATATCTTTCATCTCTCCCGGCCAGTTCCCGAAAGATCTGCAAAAGAAGGGCATGGTTCTTCTGCGGCGTTAGGTCCATACTCCCCACATGGCCGATAACAACCGCATCTTCAGGGATCCCAAACATTTTTCGGAATTCCTGCCGCGTCCATCTGTCTTTGCTGCAGCCGAACTGGTCGGTCGGGACGCCACAGTAAATTGGCTTGCAGCGGGGATCTGATTTCCAGTGACGCCCCATGAAGTGCTGTCCCGCGTCGCTGCTGCAGGCCACAATATCTGTTGCATTCCTGAGGGTCAGAAAACGGTCCCACGTCTTAAAGCGCCAACGCCGCACCTGCATCTCGATTCCCTTCTTGCCCCGTGCTATTTGGGTATTGTGGCAATGAGCGACGCGGACAGGAACTCCGGCAGCAGCCGCCTCTTTCATCGCATCACCAAAAAACTCATCACCATGAACGTGAAACACATCGTAATTATTTTCTCCCAGAACACGCTTAAGAAAATGAGGGGCCTTCCCCAGGCCGACCATATCCAGCCTCTTTTGGACCCTGCTCCTTACCGGATGATAGTATATCCGGCAGCCGTATTTCTTCGCCTCATCTTCGTAGGCTCCGTTTGGCATGCCGAGGATAAAGTCAATTTGCAGTTCTTCGGAACGCTGGCGCAGGATGTTCATGAGCCACGTCTCTATGCCGCCACGATTCAGACTTCCTACACTTTGCAGAACGCGGATTGGCTGCTTCAGCATGACCTGTCTCTCCGGCGATTCAGGCATCGATCCACTCGCGATGCCATAGTTCGAGGATGAGGAGGGCCCAGAGTTGTGCCGCGTGGTCCTGCCGGCCGCTTATGTGTTCGTTCAGTATCCCTGTAACGGCAGAGGTATCAAAAATGCCGCGTTGCACAGTTCGACGGTCAGTCAGGACTTCGCGCGCGAAATTTGCCAGTGGTCCGCGCAGCCAGTGGACTATCGGGACGCCAAAACCCATTTTTGACCGGCTCTGGACTTCTTTTGGCAGAAATCGGCGAAACGTGTCCACCAGAATGCGTTTAGTGCGTTCTCCTCGCAGCTTATAGTCTATCGGCATCCTGGTAGCGAGTTCAACAACCCGATAGTCCAGAAAGGGCTGCCTGCATTCGAGGCCATGAGCCATGGATGCGATGTCGACCTTTGTCATCAAATCGCAGGGCAGATACGTTATCAGGTCGGTAAGCATGGCTGATGTAACAGGATCACGCTTATTGCTCATCCGCATGGCTTCGTGAATAAAGGTGGAGGAATCGAACAGCCCCAGAGTCTCAGAAAACGCACCGGTATAAAGAGCCTTACGCTCCGCAGCCTTGCATAGCGATATCATCGATACGTAGAGTTCCCGGGGCGACTGGTCAATCACCCCTAAAAAACGCTTGAGGCGTCTCAGAAACGAGCGTTTGTGCGGTGAAACGGGGATATGCTGCCAAAGCCGCGAACCAAGCAGGGTCCTGACGAAGGCCGGGAGTCGCTCTAATGCCTTACTCAGCCTTATCGCCTGATACCGGTGATAGCCTGCGAACAGCTCATCGCCCGCATCACCTGTCAATGCAACCGTGACATGTTGTTTCGTGAGTTTCGAGACATACCACGTCGGAATCGCGGAACTGTCGGCAAACGGCTCGTCGTAATGCCAGATCAGCTGTGGCAGGATCTCCAGCGCCTGCGGTTCGACAATAAACACTTCATGCTTTACGCCAAGATGCTGCGCAACACTCCTTGCATACCTGGTTTCATCAAATTCTGCAATCGGAGAGCCGATAGAAAATGTATGAACCGTTTTATTGCTCAGTTCCTGCATCAGTCCGACGATGATGCTGGAGTCGATTCCGCCGGAAAGAAACGCACCAAGGGGCACCTCGCTCTGCATCCTCAGCCGCACGGAATCGGTCATCGCTTCAGCGAGACGCTCTGACCATTGGGCTTTAGTGGTGACATTGTCCTGGAGATTATAGTCCGGAGTCCAGTACTGCTGAATATTCAGGCTCCCATTTTCCCATGTTGCGCACGCGCCTGGCGGCAGTTTTGCGATTCCCTCATAAATCGTCATGGGATGGGGCACATACATGTAGGTGAGATAGGAATCTATGGCTTTTGGGTCTACACGCCTGGGCACATTATCAAGCTCAACGATCCCCTTTAACTCACTGGCAAAGACGATACGATCGTTATTTGCATAGTAAAAAAGCGGTTTTTTCCCAAAGCGATCACGGGCCAGAACAAGCCTCTCATGGCGAGAGTCCCAGATGGCCAATGAGAACATGCCGTTTAGCTGTCCGAAGGCACCCAGCCCGGCTTCTTCATAGAGATGGATGATTACCTCGGTATCGGTGTCCGTACGGAAACGATGCCCTGAGGCCTTGAGCCTCTGCTTCAACTCCCTATAGTTATAAATTTCTCCGTTGAAAACAATAACAATGGTGTCGTCTTCGTTCGCAATAGGCTGTCGTCCGCTATCAATACCGATAATGGAAAGCCGCCTGTGCCCAAGTGCAACCGACCTGTCCATATAGGTACCGGACTGGTCTGGTCCCCGGTGAGTGAGCTGCGACGTCATGCGGACCAACGTTTCAAGGTCTATTGCCCAGGCAGGATTCGACCAGGCAGTACCAACTATTCCGCACATTTGAATTTTCTTCTTTTCTTAATCATGGGCCTGCTTATCTCCGACCCTGTCAGATCTGTCAGGCATCATTGCAAGGAACTCCTTGAGCCGATAAGCGTGTCCCGAATCCAGGGAGAGTTATCGTCTTTGCGCTGCTGCAGAATAAACCCTTCGTCCCTCAGAAATTCACGCACAAAATCGAGGGTGCGATAGCTGTCACTATGGCCGAGATCTGCTATCCAGTCGTGGCAGGCTATTGCAACATTTCTGACACAGCTGAATCTGCGCCGGAAGCCTGAAAGCGCCAGCCGCTCCGCTCCCTCTATGTTCATTTTCAGCAGGTCGATACGGCTGATGTCGTTTGACTCGACAAAGTCATCAAGGGTGATGGCATCAACGTTGATCGATTGTTCACCTTCATTTATGAAAATGGAATTGCGAACATGGGCCTCTGCATCGGCAATTGCTATCGTGCCGGGCATGTCTGATACGGCAGCAGCAATTACCTTTACCTGCATCAGACCGCTCCTCTGAACAGTCTTGGTCAGGCATCGGGCTGTCCCCGGATTGGCCTCGAAGGAGAAGACTCTGCCTTGACTGCCGACATACCCTGCAAAGACGACTGTATCCTCACCTATACCTGCCCCGACGTCGACAACAACGTCGCCCGGGCCCGGAACATACCCGGCAAACCAGTAGTCAGCAACGCGCGCGCGCATCTTCCGGAGGTCCGTACGGTGCGGCACAGGGCTGACAATTACACCGTCGGACTGCGCGTTTACGTAGTCGCCATCCTGGTCGATTGTTAATTTTATCAATCGCAGGCCGGCAATGCTGCGTATCGCAGACACAAGGGATCTGCCGGCAGAGCCGCTTTCAAAGATATGAGATTCCAGCGTATAGAGAGATTGAATGAAATTATTCATGTATATTCTTCAGCCTTTCGTTTCAGTCTTCTGTACCCGGCCCTTGCAAACAACCAGAGACCATGTCGGATTTTGGCAACGCGGGAACCCTGTAAGGCCTTAAAGAATGCCCTTGTCTTCCAGCTCAATGGATTGCCTGAATCTATATAGTCCAGATGTTCCTTTGCGAGGTGATCCTGAATCAGGACCAATGCCCTCTCTTTATGGTCTGAGGCTATTGTATCGTAAAGCCAGCAAAACATTTCAAGTTGGGATTGTAAAAATAAATCACAATAGTCCTCATAAAGTTTCCGGGAAATAAGAAATTCCCGAACCCTATCAAAAATCAGTATTCTGTCTGTTATTGACCAGTTTCTCCTATACGTAATTGAGGTTTTACGCTGGCGATAATAATAAAGCGGCTCCGGCAAAATGGCAATTTTTGAGGCCTGCGTTATGATTTGCCAGTGTACAGGAAGGTCTTCGTAGATAAGCCCTGCGGGGAACAGGATATGCAGCGAGCGTACTAAATCAGACCTGATGAGTTTGGTCCACGCAAAGGCATGGCATTTTAGCAGGGCGACCCTGTCTGTGGGGGCTATGGCAGTCAGGCGGGAGGACTGTTTACTGTTTTCTTTCAGGTCTTCCTGACGATAGAAAGCGGCATAGTCATAGATTACAAGATCGGCATTAGCTGCTTCGGCGCACTCGGCCGCTTTGCGGCAGAGATCCGTATCAGCAAAATCGTCTGAATCCATGAAAAGCATGTATTTCCCGGTGGCCTCTGCCATGCCAACATTGCGGGTAGTTGCTAATCCTTCATTCACCTGCTTGTCGATTACCTTGATCCGGTTATCTTTTGCCTCATATTCCCGAACGATGGAAAGTGATCCGTCTGTTGAACAATCATTTACGCAGATAATCTCTATTTCACGCAGCGTCTGGTTGACAACAGAGTCAAGACAGTCGCGGAGATACGTTTCCACGTTATAAATGGGAATAATTATGGAGATATGCGGGAAAGAAGCTGATTTCATTATGATAGGCCTGTCACAATGCTCTTAAGTTTTTGATACTGTTCTGCAAGATCAGGCAATGTAATCTTTGCAATATCTAAATCCTTTAGTGTCGCGACCATGTCAATTGTCTTTTCCGCATTAATTTGATTTTGAAATGTAATGTGTGGGAGGGAGCGAAGCCAGGCCTCGTACGTTGCTCGTATCTTATGGTTGGCACTCGGTATTGCGATGCAGGGGGTTCCGGTGATTGCAGCAAATATCATTCCGTGAAGACGATCGGTAATAACTACCTGAACGCTCCTGAAGAGGTCCCACATTTTATGAAGCTCTGCTTCGCGCACCTGTAACGCAAGGCCGCTGCCGCCGATATGCGTGTCGGCTTCGAGGACATGAGGAATGGTGCTAAGGATATCTCTGAGGAAGGCAGTCCGCTCCAGCGATGAGAAAGAAGATTCATTGTCTTTTCTGATGCAGAGCAGGACGCCATGACGTTTTTGTCCGGCCCGGATCTGATTCAGGGACAATACGATATCAGGGACCAAGTGCACCCGGTTGAGCGGAAAAGTATTTTGCATGATCTTGAACGAGATGGGTTCTCTTGCACACAGGTGAAGATTTTTATGTCTGCTGTATGTCCTGATCGTTTTGTTTAGCTCGCGTTGTCCCTCAGGGGTGTCAGAAAAGTCCATGGTCTGCGGAAATGAGATGATTCTGTTTTTCGGGAAATGTCCGATGACAAATCTCCGGCAATCCTCAATAGAGTGATGCAGGTCCCCCATATTACCGCCACCCGTAATGGTAATTACGTCATCCGGGGTCACAATGCGCTTAAGTGCTTTCAGATGGGTAAAGGTCGAGCTGATGGGAAAATCTATTATTTCAGAGCCGGGAAAACATGATTCAAGGAAACGTTCCTGAGCATAGGTAATCGCAACATCACCCAGATTACCGTAGTCTGCTGCGAGAGCGACAATTGTTTTGTGACTGTCCTTAATACGAATAAGCTCTGCATCAGCCGTGCTGCTCAAATAGTACAGTGCTCGAGCCTTTATCCCTACGGGAATAACCCGTTTGATTTCTCTTAGGATTCTCCTCACGTGCGAATTACCGAAATTCTCTCAAACAAAGGCAAATCAAGTCTTCTTACGAAAGACTGCTACCATTTGATTTTGTGCAAACAGGGCATTCATTCCTTTTGTGTATACCTGTCTTAAGAAGCGGCGCAACGTTTGTCCGCGATCATCCCTGGCGACATCCGCATCAAATGAACGGATCGGCGGCAGTTCAACATGATCTTCCTTTCCGCGACGATAAACTACGTTTCCTCCGTTTTGCGTCGGCACTTCGGGACTCCAGAAGTCAACCTCCTGATTTCTCGTACGCCACCAGTGTCGAATATTAATAACGCCGCCTCGGTACCAATAGTCGGTTCTCTGCAAGCCTGCTCGGGCTGCAAGCAGCGACAGGGTCTTAAGGCCAAAGAAGTTAACATGGGACGGAGCGCAGAAGTGACCACACCTCTTTCCATACATATAATAGTCAAGACTGTTAATGTTAGGAGTAGTAATTACCAGATGACCGGACGGCCTTAACAACTGAACAAGATCCTGCATCCATGCTAAAGGATCCGACACATGTTCAATAACCTCCACTGCAGTGACCAAATCGAATGTTCCCTGCTCGCTTGCGAGATCATCCAGATCTGAGACAATCCGCAGTCCATAATGATCCCGGGCAAATTGTGCAGCTATCTCGTTATATTCAACACCTACCCGCTCAAAGTCTTTTGAAGGCATGCTTGCCAATAGTCCGCCAAGGCCGCATCCAATATCAACAATGCGACCTTTGGAACAGATGGAGCGAAGATATGTCGCGAAATCTGACAACTGGAATCCAAGGGTTCGACAGTATGGCCCGAAGCGTTCGTTAACAGGCCGCTCATTGTTCTGGCAGTAGTGCCTGTAATATTCCGAGTTGTAGTAGATGCGTGCGCCCTCCTCGTTAAGGCGGGGATTCACAAAAATAAAGCCGCAATTTCGGCAGCGACAATGGGCAAACCCCCTCAGCACAAAGAGTTGCTTTGAAGAGTTGCTTCCGCATACCGGACAATTATCAAGTCTGTGGGGATAGAGAAGTTCCCCGTCTGCAAATAAAGGTTTTACAGCATCCGATAAAAACATCTATTAACTCACCTCATTTTTACTCGAAGCATCAGAATATATTATTCCTCAGGATCGAATCTGGCTCCGCTGGCGCAGTTCACGCAGAGCAATGGGAAACAACAGAAGCAGGCATATTGCCCCTGATAATGTCAACGAGCCGGCCAGTTGGAAGAGAGAATCAGGAACAATTAATCTGTTCATGGTTATGCTTATCAAATAAAAGACAACACTGTATACTGTGCCGTATCCCAACTCGCGCCAAAATGCCCAAAAGCTGATGTTGCATACTCGAGAGATGTACCACGGCGTGAACAATGTATTCCGCAGGGTCAGCATGATACAGCCTGACAGGGCAATTCCCATTAATCCCATCTTGTTGGCGAGTATGATACTGAGAAGGACGTTCACAACTCCCAAAAACAGGGTAACAACTGCCGGCACCTTAACCCGCCCTATTGCAAGTGCGGCATTCCATGAAGGAAGGATGCCGAGACTGATGACCAGATAGGAAGTGAGCAACAGAGCCACCGGCGTCAGGGAAACAAACTCCTGACCAAGCCAAAGCGAGAGAATTTCTTCAGCAGAGCCGCAGAAGATGCCTACAAGCAGTGCCATAAATAGCGTTGTTATCCTGATTGATCGGAGAAGATACCTTGAGAAGGCAGGCTGATCTCCCCGTGCCCATAGCGCTGCCTGATTGGGAGCAAATAGCCCTGAAACAAGCGAAGCAAGAGATCGCAGTTGCAGGGAGATGACCGATATTGCTGCTAACTGGCCGGCAGCAGTGGCACCGAGAACCCGGTTGGCTACCAGAAGATCGGTCTGCAGAAAAAGAAGTCCGCCTATTTGAGCCACTGTCATCCATCCGCCCAGTGCTATGATTTCACGCAATATCGAGCGATCGAACCATTGCATAGAGATCTCTATCCCGGGTAACAAATGCCGGTGTATCCGCAGATGAAGAAAGCAGATAAGGATGCTGCCTGCAAGCAGTGCAATGGCGTATGTCGTTAAGTTTGCACCGACCGTGCTGAAAAGAACAACAATGAGGGCAAGGAAAAAGACCGTTCTTGCAAGCGAGGTCCCGCTGAACAGGTCAAGTCTGTTTCGTACGAACATCGCTGCCCCAAGGGGCCCGCTTATCGTAGTGAAACCGAAGGCAACGACAGCAAGCAGATAAAGAATGCGCGCGTCAACAACCACCTCTGGCGGCATAATGATCAGTTTTTCTATAAAAATAGATAGGGCTAAGAGAGGAAGAAAAGAGATCGCAAAAAGGCGCAGCAACCCATAGACAGCAGTACTGATCTCCTTATTCGCTTTTTCGTATTCCTGCTGTTCAACAGCAAATGTTAAATTCCGTCCGACCGTGGCAATAAGCGAGGTAGTAGCGATAGCCATGAAACTGATCATTGTATTTATGACGCCGACAACACCATAAGACTCCACGCCAAGGTTCCTGATAATGTAAGGGGTTGCCACAAGATTGAGAAGGATGGATACGAACTGCGCGCCAAAACGAAAAACTGCATTCCAACCAGTTTTCCCGCGTGGTGCTACCAGAATGCCATCTGTTTGTTTGGCAGATTGAATGGTATTTATATCCACTTCGACCCTTGTACCTGTCAATAAATCTTTGATCCGAGACGCGGCAAATAACTATTGAATTAGAAAGATGGGATGGAGAAGCAAGACAATCCTGCAATAAGAAATATTGTGGAGAAGACTCCCGAGTTCGATAACCCGGGAGTCTTCTCCACTAACTTTTCAGGGTGTAATTGCCGTAGCGCAGTTGGAATACGCAGAGTACCCCGTGCCTGTCTTATACGCCCGTATCCGGTAGGAGTAATCTGTCTCAGGCGTAAGAGAGCCGTTTGCGTAGCTCGTTGTGTTTGCGGCCCGCACGGTTATGACTGCCCAGCCTGAGCCATCACACTCCCCTGCCTTCCGCTCAATACTGAAACTCGTCTCATCCGAGTTGTCTGTCCAGCCAAGGTTTATTTGTGTAGCAGAGACCGCCGTGGCCGTAAGCCCTGTTGGCGTTGCCAGTAATGTCGTAGCAGTGGCACAGTTGGAATATGCAGAGTACCCCGTCCCGGTATTGTACGCCCGTATGCGGTAGGAATACTGCGTGCCAACGCTCAGCGAGCCGTTTGCGTAACTCTCCGTATTGGCAGCCGGTGCATTTATCACTGTCCAGCCGGCTCCGTCGCATGCCCCAGCCTTCCGCTCAAGGCTGAATGCCGTTTCATCGGAATTGTCCGTCCACGATACATTTATCTGTGTTGACGATACCGTTACAGCCGTAAGCCCGGACGGGGCTTCAGGAGGAATTACCAGCGTTGTAGCAGTAGCACAGTTGGAGTAAGCAGAGTACCCCGTGCCTGTCTTATACGCCCGTATCCGGTAGGAATACTCCGTTTCAGATGCAAGAGAGCCGTTTGCATAGCTCGTTGCATTGACAGCCGGTGCATTTATCACTGCCCAGCCAGAGTCACCACATTCCCCAGCCTTACGCTCAAGGCTGTAGGCCGTCTCCTCCGAGGTATCGTTCCAGGACACGGTTATCTGCGACGCTGATACTGCTGTGGCCGTAAGCCCGGTCGGGGCTGATATGGACGTTGCAGCATTAGCGCAGTTCGAGTAGGCCGAGTAACCTATACCTGTTTTGTAAGCCCGTATCCGGTAGGAATATTGGCTGCCGGTCGAAAGCGAGCCGTTTGCATAACTCGTAGCATTGGCAGCGGGCGCGGTAATTTGAGCCCAGCCTGCACCGCCACATGTCCCTGCCTTGCGCTCAAGGCTGTAACTGGTCTCCCCGGAGGTATCATTCCAGGACACGGTTATCTGCGTTGAAGAGACAGCCGTCGCCGCCAGGCCAGTCGGGGTTTGCGGCAGTGTAGCTGCCGTTGCACAGTTAGAGTATGCAGAGTAGCCTGCACCTGACTTATATGCCCGTATCCGGTAGGAATACTGTGTGCCTGTTGGAAGTGATCCGTTTGCATAGCTGGTTGCGCCTGCAGCCGGTGCGTTTATCACTGCCCAGCCTGAGCCGTCACATGCCCCTGCCTTCCGCTCAAGGCTGAAGGCCGTTTCATCAGAGTTGTCTGTCCATGATACAGTTATCTGTGATGATGATACCGCTGTGGCAGTTAATCCGGACGGGGCTGCCGATACGCTGCTTCCGCTCAGGGCAGCATCCAAAATTGGCAGCTCGGGATCGTCTGAAGAGATCCTCAGGCTCGTTGCACTCTTGGCGCCGGACGTCAGCGGCGACATGGTTACATCAACCGTACAGGAGGCTGTCGGAGCTATCCCGCCGGAACAGGTATTATTCGTCGTCCCAAAGTCG